>JADYYF010000018.1 GCA_020853795.1 Candidatus Zixiibacteriota bacterium | reverse complement strand
TCCTGTAGCTCCGACTTCAGTCGGACTCGCCCCTGACTTCTTGAATTTCCTGTGGGTCCGACTTCAGTCGGACTCACCAACCTACCGCGCCAATCGCTGCCCGTAGGGGCGGGGCTCGTCCCCGCCCACGTCCGACGTTGCGGCAGGTCTTGATCCCGCGCACCGCTCAGTTTGCTGCCACCACCCCATCCTCCCGCGCAGGATTGTGACCTGCCGCCCAACTATTTGTCCTCAGAATCGCCAGCCGACCTGCATTCCCGCCTCCGCAGGAATGAGACTCACTCCCCTCTCCTCCTGGGAGAGGGGCCGGGGGTGAGGGCGCGCGCAATCGATACCGCTTCACTACACACCGCCCCTTTTCACTACAACTTCACTCCAAGAATCAGACCCCACCCCTTAGTGGAGGCACTGATGTCGCCGGCGCCGCCCGACTCGACCTCGATGTTCGCCCACTAAGCCCGCCGACGGAGGACGTCCAAGCTGTTGACGGGTCACCGAGTCCTAGGTTTTGTGACTCATCGAGGCGAGAAGCGGGCCGCGCGCTTGAGGCAACTCTCAAACCGCATCAATGCAATGCCTGATCCGGATTAGGCGCTCCCCCTCACGGGAGTCCACACTCTGAAGGAAAGACAAACTCCGAGCCCACCTCGTAACGCCCAAACAAAAAAGGAGCACAGTTATCCATGCTCCTTCAAAATCAATTGTCGATCCGCTGCGTCTACGACACGCCGACGGCCTCACGGGCGTGCACCCAGGTCAGCCAGCCGCGCTTGTCTTCGCCGTCCTCGATGATCGTCTTGAACGCCGCTTGCAGCTTCTTGGCAATCGGACCTGCTTTGCCCGCGCCGATTTGAATCTTGTCGATCGACCGGATCGGCGTAATCTCCGCTGCCGAGCCGGTGAAGAACACCTCGTCGGCGACATACAGCAGTTCGCGCGGCAGATTGCGCTCGACCACCTTGATCCCCATTTCCTTCGCGAGTTGAATCACGGTGTGGCGGGTGATCCCCGGCAGGATCGAAGCGTTGTACGGCGGCGTTATCAAGTTGCCTTCGTGGTAGACAAAAATATTCTCCCCCGACCCTTCGCTGACCAGCCCGTTGTGATCCAGCGCAATTCCCTCGACATAGCCGTGCTCGATCGCTTCCAGCTTGATCAACTGGCTGTTCATGTAATTGGCTCCGCTTTTGGCCATCGCCGGAAATGTATCCGGCGCCATCCGCCGCCACGACGATACACAGACGTCCACGCCGTTATCGAGCGCGCCGCCGCCGAGATAGGCGCCCCAATCCCACACCGCGATCGCCACGTCGATCGGACAGCCGGTCGGATCGACGCCCAACTGCTTGTAGCCGCGAAACACCACCGGCCGGATATAGCACGATTCCTTCTTGTTCAGCTTGATCAACTCAATCTGCGCTTGGTTCAACTGCTCTTCCGTGTACGGCACTTTCATCCGGTAAATCTTGGCCGAATTGAGCAGCCGATGCGTGTGCTCTTTCATCCGGAACACCGCCGGCCCCTTCTTCGTCTTGTAGCAGCGCAATCCCTCAAACACGCTGCTCCCGTAGTGCACGACGTGCGAGAGGACGTGAATCTTGGCATCTTTCCAGTCGACGAACTCGCCGTTCATCCAAATCTTGCCGTTTTCGTCAAATGCCATGAGTCCTCCTCCAACAACCTAAGCCGTCTGAACCGATTTAAGTATCGCCCGGGAGATCACGAGACGCTGAATCTCGGAGGTCCCTTCGCCAATTTCCGTCAACTTCATATCGCGCCACATCCGTTCCACCGGATAGCGCTCCGCCTGCGACTCCATTCCAATTATACTCAGCGCTTCCGACGTCGCAAAATTGCAGACCTCGGAGGCATACAACTTGGCCATCGCCGACTGCTGCGAATACGGCTTGCCCTGGTCCCGCAGAACGCTGGCACCGTAAATCAAGCCGCGCGCCGCTTCAATCCGGCAACCCATGTCGGCCAGCTTGAACTGCGCCCATTGCTGGTCGGCCAGCGGCACACCGTCGAACTCGTGCGTCGCCGCATAACGCGTCGCCGCCTCGAACGCTCCCTGCGCCAGGCCGAGCGCCATCGCGCCGATCGAAATCCGGCCGCCGTCGAGCGTCTTCATGAACTGCTTGAATCCCTCGCCTTCCTTGCCGATCAAGTTCGCGCGCGGCACCTTGAGATCATCAAAGTGCAAAAACGCCGTGTCGGAACCCCGGCAGCCCAACTTGTTCTCCTTCTTCCCCACCGAAAATCCGGCCATGCCTTTCTCGATGACAAAGGAGGAAATCCCGTGAACCCCGGTCGACTTGTCCGTGCGCGCGGTAACGATCGCATATTTGCACAGACCGGCCGAGGTGATCCAGCATTTCGTGCCGTTGAGAATATAATGGTCGTCCCGGGGTTCGGCAACCGATTTGGTCGCCCCGGCATCCGACCCCGCCTGCGGCTCGGTCAACCCGAACGCAATCAAATACGGCTCCGAATCGTCGAAGTGAAGATAGCGCTGCTTCTGCTCCGGCGTACCGAAATAGCTGATCGGCCCGGCGCCCAGCGAATTATGCGCCGCCACTGCCAGACCCGTCGAGCCGCACACCCGCGACAGCTCCTCCACGATGATCGAGTACTGCACGGTGTTCCAGCCGCGGCCGCCGTATTCCGGCGCAACCTGGATCGCCCACCAGCCCTGATCGTGCAGCTTCTTGATCGCCGCGGGCGAGAACTTCTGCGTCTCGTCCGCTTCTTCCGCCAACGGCGCAATCTCGCGCTCGCAGAAGTCGCGGACTTGATGTCGAAAATCGATGTAGTCGGAATCGGCGAACATTACTTCCCTTCGTGGATGATCGCGCGCGAAATCACCATTTTCTGCGCTTCCGATGTCCCTTCGTAGATTTCAGTCACCCGGGCGTCGCGGAAATATCGCTCCACCGCGTACTCTTTCACATAACCGTAGCCGCCATGAATTTGAACGGCTTCATTGGCCACGTAGTTGGCCGTCTGCGAGGCAAACAACTTGGCCATCGAGATTTCTTTGACATGCTCATCGCCGGAGTCATATAGCGACGCCGCGCGATAAGTCAGCAGCCGCGCCGCATCGATGCGCGTCGCCATTTCGGCGATCTTGAACTGCGTGGCCTGGAAGTTGATGATCGGCTGGTCGAATTGCTTGCGCTCGCGGGCATAGGCTAAACCCTCGTCGAAAGCGGCCTGCGCGATCCCCAGCGATTGCGCCGCCACCCCGACCCGCCCGGCTTCTAACAGCGAAAACGCCACCCGCAGCCCGTGATTTTCTTCCCCCAAGATTTGCGTCGCCGGCACGCGGCAGTCGATATACGATACTTCCCGCGTATCCGAGGCCTTCAATCCCATCTTCTTTTCCGGCTTGCCGAGATTCATCCCCTTCATTCCCTTTTCCACCAGCAAACACGAAACCCCGTGCTTGCCGCGCGCCGGATCGGAGAGAACGAAAGTCACGAACACCGAGGCGTACGCCGCCGACGACACCCAGCTTTTGGTGCCGTTCAACACGAAGTCGTTGCCGTCGCGAATCGCCCGGCATTGCAATGATGCCGCATCGGTGCCGGCGCCCGGCTCCGAGAGCGAGTACGCGCCGATAAATTCCCCGCTCGCCAACTTCGGCAGGTACTTCTGCTTCTGCTCCGCAGTTCCGAATTTCGCAATCGCCTTGATGACCAGCGAATTGTGCACCGAAATCGTGATCGCCAGCGCGGCGCAGGCGCGCGCCAACTCCTCGATCACGAGGGCGTAGCTGAGCGTGTCGACTGCCAGCCCGCCGTATTCCTCCGGCGCCAGCAAACCGAAATACCCCAACTCAGCTGTTTCCTTCAACAGCTCGGCCGGCATCTCGCTGTTGGCGTCAAGTTCTTCGGCAATCGGCTTGAGACGTTTCTCGGCGAATTCGCGTGCCGCATCGCGCATCATGATTTGGTCTTCGTTTAGCGCAAAATCCATACAATTATTCTCCTGAAGATCGATGATAACATTATCGGCACGCCATTCCAGGCCGGACAGGCGGATAATTGACGCCTTCCGGTCGCTGATCGTAATCGCCGAATGCCCTCTCGATCACCTATGCGTACGTATAGAACCCGCGACCGCTCTTGCGGCCGAGCCAACCCGCCTGCACCATCTTCTTCAGCAACGGGCAGGGCCGATACTTCGGGTCCCCCAGACCGCTGTGCAAAGTCTCCAGAATCGCCAGGCAAACATCGAGGCCAATGAAGTCCGCCAGCGTCAGCGGCCCCATCGGATGGTTCGCGCCCAGCTTCATTACGGTGTCGATTTCCTCCCGCCCGGAAACACCCTCCATCAGCGCAAAGCAAGCCTCGTTGATCATCGGCATCAGGATGCGGTTGGCAACAAAACCGGGATAGTCGTTGACCGCTACCGGCGATTTGTCCAACCTGATCGCCAGCTCCTTGATCGTCTCGAACGTTTCATCGCTCGTGGCGATGCCGCGAATCAACTCGACCAGCTTCATCAGCGGCACCGGGTTCATGAAGTGCATGCCGATGAATTTGTCCGGACGCTTGGTCGCCGCCGCCAGTTGCGTGATCGGCAGCGACGACGTGTTCGAGGCAAAAATCGTCGTCCCGGGACACACCGCCTCCATCTCCTGCCAGAACTTGTGCTTGGCCGCCATCTCTTCGATAATCGCCTCGATCACCAGTTGCGCCGCCGCGGCATCACCCGGCTTGACCGTGGTGCGGATGCGCGCATACGCCGCATCGGCATCCGCCTGCGTCAATACTTCGCGCTTCACCTGCCGCAACAGATTCGACTTCACTGTATCCAGCCCCCGCTTGAGCGTCTCCTGCGACGTGTCGATCAGCAATACGTCAAAGCCCTTTTGGGCAAAGGCATGGGCTATGCCATTCCCCATCGTGCCGGCGCCGGCGATCGCCACCGTCTTCAGTTCCATAAATACCCGTCCTCCCGAACTGCTCCTAAACGATCTCTATGGCCAAAGCCACGGCATTGCCGCCGCCGAGACACAAGGTCGCCAGGCCGGTCTTTTTGCCGCGGTCTTTCAATGCGTAAATCAAAGTCGTGAGAATGCGCGCTCCGGACGCGCCGATCGGATGCCCCAGCGCCACCGCGCCGCCGTTGACGTTGACGCGGTTCCAGTCCCAACCCAAACCCTTGCCGTCCGCCAGCGCCTGCACGCTGAACGCTTCGTTCGCCTCGATCAGATCGAAGTAATTGATGTCGACGTTCATCTTCTTCATCAGCTTCTGCACCGCGTAGATCGGCGAGAAGAACAGGTCGATCGGCGGCGTGCCCGCGACGGCATAAGCCACAACCTTGGCCAGCGGCTTCAGACCGTTGGCCTCGGCGTAACCCTGCGAGCTGACCACCAGCGCGCAGGCGCCGTCATTGAGGCCCGGCGCGTTGCCCGCCGTTACCGTGCCGTCCTTCTGGAACGCCGGTTTCAGCTTCGACAACATGTCTACCGAAATATCGCGGCGCGGCGATTCGTCGACATTGACGATGAGCGGATCGCCCTTGCGCTGCGGCACCAACACGTCGAAAATCTCATTCTTGAACTTGCCGCCGTCGATCGCGGCAATCGCTTTGCGGTGCGAATTGTACGCGAATTCATCCTGCTCTTCGCGCGTGACGCCCGACTTCTGCTGGGTGTATTCGGCGGCGTTGCCCATATGGAAATTGTTGAACGAATCCCACAGGCCGTCCTTGATCATCAGGTCTTCCACCTGCTGATTCCCCAGCCGCATGCCCGTGCGCGCGCTCGGCAGCGAGTACGGCGTATTCGACATCGACTCCATGCCGCCTGCGACGATCACATCGGCATCCCCCGCCTTGATCGCCTGCGCCGCCAGCATCACGGCTTTTAGCCCGGAGCCGCAGACCTTGTTGATCGTGATCGAGGCGACTTCCGGCGGCAACCCGCCGTGGATGGAAGCCTGACGCGCGGGCGCCTGGCCCGATCCCGCCTGCACCACCTGACCCATAATGCATTCCTGGACGTCGGTCGGAACCACGCCGGCGCGGCGCACGGCTTCCTTGATCGCAAACGCGCCCAATTGCGGCGCGGAAAAACCTGCCAGTCCGCCCTGGAACTTGCCGATCGCTGTCCGGCACGCGGACAAAATCACCGCTTGCGGTTGTGTGCTCATATAACACTTTCTCCTTTATCGCAGATTTGCCAACATCCCTGATTCATCAATGGACCCATGCTTTCTCGTCGTCCGGTGGTTTCGATTCCGCCGAGCTCCCCGCAGCAATGAACCGAAAACTTACGAAAACCGGAGAAAAGAGGCAAGCAAATCCAGCGGCGATTGTGAAAAGTGGAACAAATTCCGCCACCAACGAAAACGGGCGGATTGGCTCCGCCCGTCAGAATAAGATCACTTGAGAATGCCTACTTGCCGGACTCCTCTGCCTGCTTCTTCGTCTCCTCGAACCGCTGCTTGATCTCGAAGATCGGGAATTGGCGGTTCGGGTCGAAGCGCGGAATCGTCTGCGAAAACGCCTGCGCGTTGGCCTCCGTGACGAACAGATTGTTGGTGCCGCAGGTGCCGCCTTCCAGCAGCCGTGCGCTCTCCGGCTGTACGGAAACTACCTCCCCCTTATCGAAAACGACATCAATCGGCTGCAGGCTGACTGGATCATAGGTGCGATATTCGACGTGGTTCTTGGGATACTCGGTCGCAACGATAAACAGCGCCTCCTTGGCGCAGCCGACGTTGACCGGTTTGCCGCCATCGACGCGGAAGATGTGCTGGCGCAGCCCGAGGTCAAAGGTGAAATCATTGACGCTCTGGCCGAAGCTGAAACCGAGCTTGTTGTATTCATCCGGCGCGCCGAGATCGTAGAACATCCCCAGCTTGGACAAAAACTGCAGGCGATCCTTAATGCGCTCGGCCGGGATGTTCAGCGCCGTGGCGACCTGATCGAGCGTCGGAAATTCCTGCGCGCGCTTCTCGTTCACGATGATATACTCACCGATCAGCTTCTCCTCGTTGGTCAGCACAAACGTGTGCGCGCGATAGCGAGCGAGACGCTCGTGCATCATCAGGCTGTCGGAGAACTTCGCCAGCAAGTCGGCGCGGATGCTGTCGCTCACCTTGATGCCCAGGATATCCGCGGCTTGATCGACCGAGGCGACATGCCCCTTGTGATCCCACAGGTCGAACAACTTGGCCACCAGCTGCTTTTCTTCACCGACAAACCGCGCCGGGACGGGCACGGATGAATGCGTTTCCTCCTGTTTCTGGCCGCATGAGATCATCAACGGAAAGAGGACAAAAGCCGGAAGAAGTACGCGTAAAGCAAAACGATAGATCATTTCTGGCAACTCCTTTAGAGAGAACACGATTGAATCGTGACAAGATTACAGCCCGAATAGCGCGCTGGCAAGCGAAAAGCTGTTTTTGGGGGCTTGCAGCGAAGATGCAAAGCTTTTCACCTACCGAGGCCACCTGGTAAAGGCCTCTCAGTCACTCTCATTTTTAGCGACAGCTGTGACTAGCATCCTAATGCAATTCATAACAATGTCTTAGGTGGCCCGCACTCGGGCATGATATATCCTTTCAATCTCGCACGATCTTTGCGTATATGCCGATGCGAATGAAGAAAGAAATCTTCTGGAGGTGCATGTCTATGCCAAGACTGTTCAAGCTGATGGTGCTGTGCACGATGATCGTGGGAATCACATGGATCATTGCACCGGGAGCCCTTTTCGGCGCTAACACGATTCGACTCGAATGCCCGGTTGATGTTGCAGCCGTCGGCGATTCAGTCGGTGTCCGCGTGATGATCACCAACGACGTCGCCTTGGGCGGTTTCTCGCTGGGCTTCACGCAAAACTCTCCTGATATCGAAATTACCTCGGTGGAGAAAGGCCCGAACTTCCCGATCGCGGGATTCGGCCAGTTCCTTTACACGGTGAATACCACGAACAACACCGTACTTGCCGGTTGGATCAACTTTACGCCGGCTGCCCCGTTCCCGGTCCACGCGACGGAAGTTCATCTGATGACGCTGTGGGTTCGCATTCCGGTCGGCACACCGGCGCAGTGCGTGAACTTTGACTCCGTGTTCGTGCCTCCGGCCGGATACTGGACGTTGTCGCCGGCAGCGGGCGGTTCGATCGAACCGGGTTACACCGACTGCGGCACCGCGGACATGAGCATCCTGGGCGGTTGCAGCGGTCCGACCAACACCGCGCCCGTGGTCGCGGATATTCCCAATCAGACGATTAACGAAGGGGCCGTGTTCTCGACTATCATTCTTGACAACTTCGTGACTGATGCCGAGGACGCCGACAACACGATTATCTGGACCGCCAGTTCGGCCAGTCCGAACGGCTTTGCCGTGAACATCAATGCCAATCGCATCGCGACGATCTCGCACCCGGGCGGTGAATTTGCCGGCAGTGCGACGTTTACTTTCACCGCCACCGATCCGGGCGGCCTGTTCGCGACCGACAACGCGACCTTCACGGTTACTGCGGTCAATGATGCGCCGGTCGTGACCGACATCCCGAATCAGACCGTCGCCTTCGGCGGCACATTCACGACGATTACGCTCGACAATTACGTCAGTGACGCCGACAACAACGACAACCAGATGACCTGGACCTACTCCGGCAACACCGCTTTGACCGTCTCCATCGACGTCAATCGCACTGCGACCATTACCAAACCGAGTCCGAGCTGGTCTGGCAGCGAGACGATTACGTTCCGCGCCACTGATCCGGGCGGCTTGTTCGACGACGACCCGGCCACCTTCACGGTGCAGCCGTCGGCGGCGGTGATTGTACTGAACGACGACTCGCTGTTCTTCAACGGCTATCAGGGCGGTCCGAATCCGGCCGGTAAGCAGGTGATCATCACCAACGGCGGTACGGGCGCGCTCAACTGGAACGCGGCCGAGACGACCGATTGGCTGACGCTGTCGGCGACCTCCGGCACCGCGCCGGGCAACTTCACGGCCAGCGTCGATATCGCCGCCCTGGCGATCGGCCGCCATACTGCGCCTATTACCATCACGTCCGCGGAAGCCACCAACTCGCCGCAGACGGTCGTGATCGTGGTCGACATCGTTGATGACGTCGACATCCTGCTGACGCCGGATCACCTGACCTTCAGCACGTTGGTCAACCAGAATCCGGATGCGAAAACCTTCACGATTACCAACGCCAGTCCTTCCGGCATCGAATTCATGTGGGGCGCGATTGAAACAACGCCGTGGTTGACGCTCAATCCGACCAGCGGCACGAGCCCGTCAACCGTGGAAGCCGCAATCAACGTGGCCGGCCTGATCCCGGGCAGCTACGAGGCGCAGGTCATCGTCAAGCAGGTCACGACCATCGCGACCGGCATCCTGGATGACGAAGACACCCTGACGATTTCGCTGGTGGTCGATCAGTCGACCGACGTGGACGATCTGGGCGGCTCCCTGCCGACGAGCTTCAGCCTCGAGCAGAACTACCCGAACCCGTTCAATCCGTCGACGACGATTGAGTTCAATCTGCCCAAGCCGAGCCACGTGACGCTGCGGGTGTACAACATCCTCGGTCAGGAAGTGGCGGAGCTGGTGAATACGACCCTGTCGGCCGGTAACAAGCGGATCGACTGGAACGGCACCGATGATAACGGTCGCGTGGTTGAAAGCGGCGTGTACTTCTACAAGATCAGCGCCGACGACTTCGCGATGACACGCAAGATGATGCTCTTGAAGTAAGAGAACGTTGCATCAGGCGCGGGCTTGCGAGCACCTTACCCGCGCCGCGAGAAACGAAACGGACAGCCTGGCGGCTGTCCGTTTTGATTTGTAGGCACTCAATGAAACCCGTCTACAATCCGGTAGCCCACCCGCGGCGCCAGCGGAGGGTGGGGCCGCTGGCCACTTCCGAATTTTCTTGACCATAAACTGCTCGACTTGCCGCGTGGTTTCGTCCTATTATTGATGAGCGAAGACGCCGCAACTCCGATCGCGGCGGTCACGTGAAAGCAAAGGATCTGGCATGATACGATTTCCAGATTATCTGAATTTTGGAGAGAATGACTAATCCCACCCTGCGCCGGCGCTCCGGGTGGGCTACCGCCTTTCGAACCCTGACTCCGAATCGACCCGTGTGAGGTGTTGATGTGAAATACGTTATCCTGGCAGCCGCTCTCCTCCTAGGACTGATTTCATGCTGCAGATCATCAGTCATCGAAGAAGTCTCGCGCTTTCCTTCTCCTGATGGTAACCTGGAAGCGGTCTGGACTAGGCTGAACGTGGGAGGAGCCACAACTGGCTATTCGTTTGGGCTATACATTGTGTCTACCGGTCAGACTCCCGATTGGGACGCTGTTGTGTTGAGTGTGGATCACATTGAAGGTTTCTTGGTGAACTGGCGACCTGAGCGTGTCCTTGAGATCGAGTTTAAATACGCACGGATTTGGCACTTCACGAATTATTGGGTCTCGGACGAAATAGACGATACTCCGTATGTAGTTGAGCTTCGCCTGAAGCCCACAATGGATGACCACTCCTTATCGCCATACGATCGCTGGCAAGTCGATGATAACTTTCAAGCAGCACCGTATAAGATCTGGTAGCCCACCCGGCGCGCCAGCGGAGGGTGGGGCGCAGGCTTGAGGTGATGATTTGAGAAGGTTGTAGGGCAGGTCTCCCTGGCGAGAGTTCGTCGCTGCAGAAGACACGCGACGGAGACCTGCCGTTCTAATTGCGGCGGAGGATGATCGCACCCTCACCCCCGCCCCCTCTCCCTCGAAGGGAGAGGGGAGTTGGCGTCATTCCCGCAAAGGCGGGAATCCAGGTAGTTGGAGTTTCTTCGGGCGCGAGTGAGCGTCAGGTCGCCTCGCGCGGGAGTTGGTGGTGTTTCTTCAAAGACAACAGCGCGCGAGAAGACCTGACGCAATGTCGGATGTGACTTTTCGATTCGGAGGGAGTCAGCATGGCGAGTGCACGGTTGAAAAGAAGGCTCATCTTCTTTGTCCTATGGCCCCTTGGCGGAATCTGCATTGTTGTGATTGGTCAATTCGTCGGTGGGTTGCTTGCACTCATAATGATGCTCGCCTGGGCAATGACTCTCGTCGCAATCACCTATCGGGTGCGGTGCCCTGACTGCAAATCGCGATTGCCGGCTGGGAAATACACTCACACTCCTCCGAAGTGCCCAAATTGCGGCAACGAACTCTGACAAACAACAACGAGACGCCCCCTGTAATCCATCCGGTAGCCCACCCGCAGCGCCAGCGGAGGGTGGGGCCGCTGGCCACTTCCGAATTTTCTTGACCATAAACTGCTCGACTTGCCGCGTGGTTTCGTCCTATTATTGATGAGCGAAGTCGCCGCAACTCCGATCGCGGCGGTCACGTGAAAGCAAAGGATCTGGCATGATACGATCTTCAGATTATCTGCAATGTGGAGAGATTGATGGATCCCACCCATGGCTGGCGCGTGGGGTGGGCAAGCGGCTACAATGTCTATTCCTTCTTGGGGCTGTTACTCTGATATTGCTTTCGTTGTGCTGTTCACCATCCAACCAGACTTCATGGTCTCGGTTGGAGATGGAGTACACAAGGTACTCCTCTGCTGGAGACATTGCGGGCGCTAGACGTGTGGGCGAGGAGATGCTTAGCTTTGCCATGCGTGATGACTCTAGTGAGCACAGACTCCGCGCTGGATTGGCATATTCGTACCTCGGGTTGTGCGCATCACGATCGCGAGCTTTTGCGGAAGCAGAGTCTCTCTATGTCCTGGCAGTTCCCTTCCTGGACGACGAAGGCGACACATACCGGAATCTAGCGGTTGCGCTGTTTCAGTACCTAGGGCATGCGCAATCTCAGCAAGGTCGCTATCGTCAATCGGTAACAAGCTACGAGCGCGCTCTTCAACTCCAGAGGGAAGCGTCGAATCCCACTGCTCCCGCAATGTCGGCGCTGCTCGTTGAAACTGCCAAGGCCTGCGAGTGGAGTCGCTTGCCATCCAGGGCGCTCGCCTACTATCGAGACGTTCTGCGGCTTGAATATGCTGCAGCATCTGCTCCGACAGAGATGGAGATGTATTCCCTGTTTCGTACTATCGATCTACTGGTCGCGATGGACAGTGTGGGTGAGGCCAATCGAGAAGTCGTACAGGTGGCACAGCGAATCAGCAAATCCGATTCTTCCACTGCTTGGCACAGGGTCAGTCTTCTACTCGCTAGCTCGGAGGTACTCAAGGCTGCAGGGAAGTGCCGGGAGGCGTATGACTCCGCTCGGCAGTCGGTCCAATTGGCGGCAAGTTCAGGCCTTGAAGATTATGTTCAAGGGATCAATGTGTTATTGCAGATGTCAGAATCAGCCCTTTGTGCCGGCTTTATTGACAGCGCTACTTCGATTCTGGAGGAAGCAGCCCTGAGGGTCAGGTCTGACTCGTTGTCGTCTGCAATTTGGAGTCTTAGGCTTGCTGAGTTAAGTGCGGATATATACTCAGCTTCGGCCTCACCGCTGATGTCAATCAAGAAGTACCTGGCATTGATTGGCACGTCGGGGAATTCGGCTGAAGGGACGTCGAGGATTAGAGGCAGGCTCTTTGCGAAAATTGCGGAGAAATTCCTATTGCTTGGCAGAGCGGACAGCGCCGACAGATACTTTTCACTCTCAACGAGAGAGTACTCGGAGTATTACGGCGAAGACTTCCCCCTTGTTGTTAGCTTACGCAACAAGATCTCGACAGAATTCTGATGACGGAACGTGTTCTGTTCTAACCCGGTAGCCCACCCTCCGCTGGCGCTCCGGGTGGGCTACCGGCTACGGATGGGCCACAGACAAACCGCGACCAATCACACCCCAATTTCATTGACAAATTACTCCGGTTTTGTATTATCAATTCATACGTCATGACCGATCAAACTTCATAGGTCACGCGACGACGAATCTGGCGACAATCCAGACTCCGCCGCGAGATCCGCGCCGCTATTACAACTTATTGCGAATGGAGCATACATGAACCGCCTCTTCCCTTCCCTCGCTCTGATTGCGCTTTTGGCCGCCTCTACCCTGCTGGCTGCGATACCGCAACGCATGAGCTACCAAGGCTTCTTGAACGACAGTTCCGGAAATCCCCTGAATGAGACCGTCGCCCTCACGGCCACGATCTATAGCGATTCGCTGGGTACGAGCGCGCTCTGGACGGAGTCGCATGCGGCCGTCATTGTTACCGCCGGAAGCTTCTCAGTCGTCTTGGGCAGCGCGACACCGATCCCGGCGAGCGTATTCACCGGCGCAATCCGCTGGCTCGGAATTCGCGTCAACAGCGATTCCGAAATGCGCCCGCTGCGGCCGCTGCTTAGCACTCCCGCCGCCTTTCGGGCACTTAACGCCGACTCGGCGGCCTATGCCAAAGCGGTCGCCGACAATTCCGTCACCAGCGCCAAAATCGTGAACGGCACCATTCAACTCGGCGACATCGGTCAGAATAGTGCCACCGCGGGCGAAGTCATCAAGTGGACCGGCTCTGCCTGGGACGCCTCGCCCGAAGAGCCATCCGCCGGCGGTTGGACCGACGCGGGGACGCATATCGGAATGACAACCACATCCGACTCCGTTGCTATCGGCATTGCGGTTCCGGCCGCCAAGCTTCATGTCGAAGGCGATATTCGCCTCAGCCAAGGCGGCGATATCGTTTTCGGGAACACGGAATGCAAGATCAATAGCGGCACGGATGACCTGATCGTTTCGGCGACCGACTGCATCTACCTTACACCCGGCGGCGGTATTCGCATCTACGATCGCGGCGCCGCCAATTGGATGCTGATCGACCCGGAAGCGAAGGAAGTCGGAATCGGAACGATGGCGCCGGAGGACATGGTGCATATCGAAAACAGCGCCGCCAGCGGAGCGGCCTTTCTGCGGGTTGAGAGTTCAGCCACCAGTCACGGCGAAACCGGGATCCGCTTCCAGACACCGCAAAATCGCTGGCATTTACGCATGGACGACTACACCAACAATAATATTCCGGCCGGCGCTCTGAGCCTGCGCAGCCAGGACGGTGCGCTGGAGGCGCTCACGGTTCT
>JADYYF010000017.1 GCA_020853795.1 Candidatus Zixiibacteriota bacterium | reverse complement strand
TCCTGTAGCTCCGACTTCAGTCGGACTCGCCCCTGACTTCTTGAATTTCCTGTGGGTCCGACTTCAGTCGGACTCACCAACCTACCGCGCCAATCGCTGCCCGTAGGGGCGGGGCTCGTCCCCGCCCGCTTCATCGTTGCATCAGGTCTTGACCCCGCGCACCCCTGCCGTCGCGATCTCCTCTCCACTCTTCCGCGCGGGATTGTGACCGCCGCCTTTCTACTCGTTCTCAGAGACTGCACCAACTTGGATTCCCGCCTCCGCAGGAATGACGCTTTCTCCCCTCTCCTCCTGGGAGAGGGGCCGGGGGTGAGGGTGCGCGCAATCGATACCGCTTCACTACACACCGCCCCTTTTCACTACAACTTCACTCCAAAAATCACACCCACCCCTTTAGTGGAGGCACTGATGTCGCCAGCGCCGCCCGACTCGACCTCGATGTTCGCCCACTAAGCCCGCCGACGGATGACGTCCAAGCTGTTGACGGGTCACCGAGTCCTAGGTTTTGTGACTCATCGAGGCGACAAGCGGGCCGCGCGCTTGAGGCAACTCTCAAACCGCATCATTGCAATGCCTGATCCGGATTAGGCGCTCTGAATTCAGAGACGCCCCCAGAAGAAAGAAGTTTAACTGCGATGAATCCGAAGACAAAAGCCCCACCTCGAAACGAGATGGGGCCAGCAACCGACTGATTCGCGATCGAAATCAGTCTTCAATCATCTCCACATTGGCGCGTGGAATCACGACGCGCTTGCTGTCGTTCTCGAATTCGAGTTCGAGCACGCGCGCGTGCGACTCCGACTCCAGCTTCTGCAGCGGTGACGGCAACGCCGTAACCTTGCCCAGCCGCCCGAAATACGGCGCGCGGATCACGCGCACCGGCGACCCGATGGTCAACCCCTGCATCTCCGATTGCATTGTGCCCTTGCCGGAACGAATGTCGTCCTTGATCGGAATAATCACTTCCGGCCGGATCACGCCCGCGCGAATCTGCGTCGCGCCGTTGATACACGCCAGCTTGCCTTCGTTCGTCTTGAGCAAATCGAAAGTGCGTTTGGCCATCTGAATTTCGCCGAAGCCTTCCGTCACCACCAGCGTCACACCGAGTTCTTCCGAGCCGGTGATTGCCACGCCGATATCGTAGCCGAGGAAATCGCGCAGATCCTTGTCGGAAAATCCGCCCGCAACAATCCCCTTCACGCCAACCTTGATTGCTTTGCGCACCGCGTCCGCCGTCACGATCGAACCGCCGACGATCACCTTGCCCTTGCAGGACTCGTCGATCCGGTCGTCGGTCAGCTTCACTTCCGGGGACGGCACCACAATCTTCAGCTCGCCGTGCGTTTCGCCGCCGATGCCAAAGATCCCCTGCACGAACGAACCCCACGAGCGCACTGCGACGCCTTCCTGCGGGAATGCTTCGACAACTTCGCCTTCGATATACGCGCGCACTTCCACCGGCACCGGATGGCCGCGCAACAGCACCATGCCCGTGACAGAAGAAATGGTCTCGATCGTGCCGTCAGTCTTGGAGCGCGCCTCTGATTTGAATAACCCGAAAAACGACTTGGTCTGGCCGATGAGCTCCCCGGCCGCAACATGGTCGCCTTCCTTTTTCAGCATGCACTGCGCGATATCGACCGGCGGCACGCCCAACAAATTGGCGACGTTCAGAGTTTCGACCGGGCCGGGCAGATGCGTCCGCGCCACCACGGTGTCGGGTCCGACCTTGTCGCCGACCTTGACGATCACTTCGCCCTTGAGCGGCAGAATCCGCCGCTTGGTGACCAGTTCTTTTTGCGAGACCTTCAGTCCCGGTGTGTAAGTATGTGCCATCAACTTCCTCTTATCGTCATCTGAGCGCCGGCTCGATCGGCGCAGCGCCCGCTCAATTCAGAATCAGAACCGGCCCCTATGCCCGTTCCAGCGCTTCCTGCGGATAAATATCGAGCGCCAGCATCCACTCTTTCAGCTTGCGCACGCGCGTCGCATCATCGGTCGGAACCGCAAACGGTCGGCCGCGCCCGTCGAGAATGATCCCGACCACGCCGCCGGAAACTGTGAGTTCGCGCCGCTTGCCCGGACCTTCGCCCAGATCCAGTTTGCCGTCGGGATCAAAGGCCGCCTTCGCCTTGAGCGGCAGGCCGGTCTTCTCGTCAAGACCCAGCTTGAAGAGCTTCATCTCGCCGAACATCAGCTTGCCCTCTTCAACCTTGCCGTCCGGCATCTCGATCCGGTACTTCATCATTTCGCGGCCTTCCTTGGCGTCGCCGGCCGGAGCGATGCAGGTGCCGAGGTGAATCAGGCAGTCCTTGTCGAACACTTCGGTCGCGGCCCGCGGATGCACCGTCGACAGCACTCCCAACTGCGGCATCATGAAGATCGAGTCCACCGCCAGGCGGGTTACCCCCTCCGGCAGGAAGGCGTCAATCATCATCAGCGCCGACTGCTGGCGGCGCGGCGCATGCGACAGCACGCCGCCCGAGCCGATCAGCATATTCAGCGTCATCATGTTGACCAGCGTCTGACCGGAGGCCTTCTGCTCGAACGCATCCGCGATCGTCCGCTGCTGCTGCACGCCCTTGAGCACGGTCGCGAAATTCTTGTGCTGGATAAAGGCCAGCCGCAGCGCTTCCTTGGCGATCGCTTGCTCGAAAATCAACTCCTCCATCGACTGCGGGATCGTCGTCGGCCGGATCATCTTGTTCTTGACGCGGTTGCGCAGATCGCGCTCATCCATGTGGAACGGCACCCAGCGCATGACATTGTCGAGTCCGGCCTCGGCGAACACGTTGGAAACCGAATAACTCATACCCAGATTTGCCGAGACCGTGCGGTTGAAGACCCCCTGGAACACCGAAAACACGTCGGTCGTAGCGCCGCCGATGTCAACCCCAACCACCTCAATCTTCTCGATTTCCGACACCGTCTTGATGATCAATCCGACCGCGCCGGGAGTCGGCATGATCGGGGCGTCGGTCATGTCCATCAGCTTCTTGTAGCCGGGGGCCTGGGCCATGACGTGTTCGAGGAAGAGGTCATGGATCGCCTCGCGCGCCGGCAGAAGATTCTCCATCTCCAACACCGGACGCAGGTTATCGACGATCTTGAGGTCAACTTTCTTGCCCAGCGTGCCTTCAACGGCGACCCGAGCATCCTTGTTGCCGGCATAAATGACCGGCAGATTGTAGCTGGAGCCAAGTCGTGGCCGCGGATCAGCCGCCCCGATCAATTCCGCCAGTTCAACCACGTGCGTGGTCGTACCGCCGTCGATGCCGCCGGAAAGAAGGATCATGTCGGGGCGCAGGTGACGGATACGTTCAATCTGCTGGTAGGGCTGCCGCTTATCGTTGGAGGAAATCACATCCATCACGATCGCACCGGCGCCAAGGGCAGCGCGTTCTGCCGATTCGGCAGTCATCGAGCGCACCACGCCGGCCACCATCATCTGCAGGCCGCCGCCGGCCGAAGAGGTCGAGATATAGATATCGGTGCCGACCCGATTGCCGTTCTTGTCGCGGGGAGCGATAATCTCGCCCTTATCGTTCAACAACTTACGGCCTGACAACTCCTCGACTTCCTGAACCGCATTCAGGACACCCATCGTTACATCTTCAAATGGCGCCTCGACGGTGGTCGGAGCTTCGCCCCGCACCATCAAGCGGTATTGACCCTCCGCTTTCTCTATGAGGATCGCCTTCGTCGTGGTCGATCCGCAGTCGGTGGCCAGGATGACTTCTATATCTTCCGGTTTGACGTTTGCCATCGTGCTTTATCCTCAATCGCCTTAGTTCTGATGCCGTGGCCGGCGGCAGGTGCGCCGTCCAGAGAACTACGATTATAACATTCTCCCACCCTCTTGTCAACGTTCCTGTGGTCGATTTCGCATCCGTCGGGGTAACCCCGGGCGCGGTGGAAACGACCCCATCTTTCCCTTTATTTCTGAGGCCAAAAGGCAGATTTTTCTTGACAGTACGGCCTGAAATTTTAACTTACTCTATAGTTAAGCAAGGTCTTCGCTAAGACTCAAGTTGTCTCAAAAATTAAGTACTTCCCGTCGACGCGGGCTCGTCCATGAATACACGAAACATGGTGATAGATGGAGCAAACATCGAACCTTTGAACCATAATCGTGGGAGGGAGTGCCTATGAGGTTGTAGTCCGTCTGAAGTCCTCTCGGGCGGATTGTCCATTGTTCAATAATAACCACTAAACTTTTGCGTTAAGGAAAGGTGAATCCATGAACCGATGCAGAATGACTTTCCGGATTCTTTTCACTCTCCTCGCAGTTCTGGTCCTGTTAGTCACCAGCGCTGCGATCGCGAAGGAGCAGTCGCTTGATGCTCCGAAGACTCTGAAAGGGCTCCAGCCCGTTAATCCCGAGTTGAAGCGCGATAACACCGTCACGACTCCCGGCGGTGGGATTAGTGTTGTGGATCCGGTCGGTATTTATGACGGCGAAGCGTCGAAAGTCGCCGAACGCCGTTACGACCCGATCGTCGTCCAGCCCGACAACAGAGCTTCGTTCCTGTCCGAGGGATTTGAAGTCGCTGTGCCGCCGGCCGGCTGGAGCGAGATCATCACCAACAGTGCTTATAACTGGAAGCGTCAGACCTTGTCCTTCCATACGGGCACAGCTTCGGCCGACGTTGAATACGATCCGGCTCTCGTGCCTCAGGATGAATGGCTGGTCTCTCCGGCGCTCAATTTCACCGGTGCGACGGCCGATCTGAAGGTCGAGTTCTGGTGGTCGATGAGCTACTACTGGGCCGTCAGCCCGTACGATAACTACGATCTCGAGCTGTGGATTTCGACCGATGGCGGCGCCACTTGGGCATCCAAGCTGTGGGACGAAACCGGTGAAGGCGTGTTCACCAACTGGACCTGGTACCAGGAATCGATCAGCCTTGCTGGTTATATCGGCCAAACCAACGTGAAGCTGGCTTGGCACTATGCCGGCGTTGACGGCGCGCAAGCGCTGGTCGACGACATCAGCGTCAACGACAATGCCGCTCCGATCGGCCGCTGCTGCTACGGCGCCAATCAGTGCGGTGACATGACCCAGGCCGACTGCACCACCCTCGGTGGCATGTGGGATGGCACCAAGAATTGCACTGCCAATCCTTGCCCGGTTGCCGGTGAAGGTGACAACTGCGCCAACGCGCTGAAGATCACGCTTCCGGCGGCCCTGCCATATACGGATGCCAACCAGTATACCTGCGGTCGTCTGGACGACTACAACGCGACCTGTATGGGTTCCTATGACGGCGGTGAGGACATCGTCTATGAGGTCACGGTGACGGCGGCGGTGAACGTCAACATCACCCTGAATCCCAAAGGCACAACCTATACCGGCTTTGCGATCGACAACGCGGCGACCTGCCCGCTTGATGCGGCCACCGGTTCTTGCGTGGCGTATGCCTCCAACTCCGGCAGCACTGCCTACTCGGCGATCAACGTCCCGTTGGCTCCGGGGACCTACTACCTGATGGTCGACACCTGGCCGAGCCCGACCTGTATTCCGGACTTCGACCTGACCATTATCGAGACCCCGCCGCTCCCGGCCGGCTCGAATTGCGGTGATCCCTACATCATTACGCTTGGTCTGGGCGACCTTCCACACACCGAATCCGGTCTGTTGACCTGCGGTATGGGCAACACCTACAGCAATACCTGTATGGGTTCGTACGATGGTGGCGAAGACCAGATCATCCAGTTGGTATTGACCGACCCGATGGTGCTCGACATCACGCTCAATCCGAACGGCACGACCTGGACCGGTATGGCGATCGACAACGTTTGCCCGCTCGACGTCGCGACCGGCTCCTGCCTGGGTATCGTGACCAGCTCTGCCGGCACGGCGAAGACGATCTACGGATTGAATCTCGCGGCTGGTACCTACTACATTATGGTCGACACCTATCCGTCGCCGAACTGCATCCCGAGCTACTCGCTCTCGTTCGCGGGCGCGGCTCCGCCGCCGCCGAACGATCTGTGCGCGAACGCGACACCGGTCGGCGATATCGTTAGCTTGAATTTCAACACGATGACCGCGAACTATGATGGCGCCGGCACTTGCCAGACCTCGAAAAACGTCTGGTACCTGTTTACGGCTCCGTTGACGGGTAATTCCACCATCAGCCTCTGCGGTTCCAGCTATGACACCAAGTTGGCTGTGTACGAAGGCGCGAGCTGCTCGCCGCTGGGTACGCTGCTGGCTTGCAATGACGATGCCTGCGGCGTGCAGTCTGAAGCGGTTGTCTCTGTGGTTGCCGGCAACCAGTACCTGGTTGAAGTCGGCGGCTACAGCACCAACGCCGGCCCGGGTGTGATTTCGATCACCACCGTGGTCCCGCCGCCGAATGACAATTGCGAAGACGTGACCCCGGTCGTCCTGACCGCGGGCGTTCCGGTGACCATCACCGGTGACAACACCGGCGCCTCTCCGGATTGCGCTTCGTTCCCGGGCAACAATGCTTGGGAAGCCTTCACGATTACCGAATGCTCAAACGTGACGCTGGATTACTGCGGCACGACCCCGGCGTTCGGCAACGCCTGGCTGAACCTGGCGATCGGCTGCCCCTGCACGGCCTTCACTCCGGCCGGTACGTGGGAAACCTCAAGCTGCGGTGACGGCAACGTCTCGATTACCTGGCTGGGTCTGCCGGCCGGCACCTACTACTATCCGGTGCTGACCGAAGCGGGCGCTGTGGGACCGTACACGATGCACATCGTGGCCCAGGGCGTGACCGCGTACTGCGCCGCCGCTGGTTTCTGCGACGAGTACATCAGCCACGTTGTGCTGCATACCCTCGACAACGCCTCGGGCTGCAGCTCGAGCTACAGCGACTACACTGCGTTGTCGACCAGCCTGCTCAAGACCCTGAACTACACGATCACGGTGACCAACGGCCTGCCGTACACCTCCGATCAGTGCGGTGTCTGGGTTGACTGGAACGACGACTACTGCTTCGACGGCACCGAACGCGTCACCTTGACCGGTGGTCCGACGACCTGGACCGGTACGGTGACCCCGCCGATGAGCGCGGTGGACGGCCCGGTGAGAATGCGCGTCCGCATCCTTTACACCGGTACCGTGGCTCCGTGCGGCACGACGTCGTATGGCGAAGTGGAAGACTACACAATCAATGTGCTGCCGCTCGAGCCGACCGCCAAGATCGAGCCCGATCCGCAGTACCTGTACTTCCTGTTCGCGATTACGCCGTTTATCGATGACTTTGTCTTCGGTATGTTTGATGCTCCGTACACGGCGAACGATGTCGACCTGACCTCGATCACCGTCAACGGTATTCCGGTCACTGCGGCCGCCGTGGAAGCGAGCCATCCGCAATTTGCGGGCCCGGTCGTTCGCGCCGAGCTTCCGGCTCTCAGCTTCCTGCCGCCGTACGGAATTCTGTACGACGTCAACAACGAGACCTTCACGGTCGCGGGATTGTTTACCGATGCGACGCCGTTCTCGATCACGGACGACGTGGTCATCATCGGCAAGTCGTCGCCGACTCCGGGCCGCTACATCACCCCGGATCTCGGCTTCGTCCTGCTGCCGGGTGACTTCGACGAAAGCGGTCAGATCACGGTGAGCGACGCCGTCGGCCTTATCAATTACATCTTCGCCGGTGGTCAAGCTCCGGCCAACTTGCTGATTGGTGACACCGACTGCTCGCAGAACGTCAGCATCTCGGACGCGGTCCGACTGATCACCTACATCTTTGGTGGTGGCCTTGCTCCGTGCGTGGCCGGCCAGTAAAGATCTGACCCAGTCCGATCGCTCTTGTGCCGGTTGACTCCGGCCACCAAGACAACGGGAGTTCCGCCTCGGCGGAACTCCCGTTTTGATTCGGGGCAAAATGGACTTATTGGCTTGCTTTTACTGTCAATGATGCTATATTGAACCCAACTTCTGAAGACTCGGAGCGTACCACCCTTTTACCTTGGAGTAGGTCACATGCAACAGTTCTACCGTCCGTTGCAGCGTTTTGGGGAATTGACTCGTCCCGTCTGGTGGCGACGGATTCTTCCGCTCTTCGCGCTGCTGTGTTTCGTCCTGGCCGGCAATGCCGCGGCCCAGATTTCCGAAGGCGGAACCCCGCCCAGCTTCGACAAAGCTCTGCGCGGCGACGTGCCGCGCCTGCTGATGGGGTCGGTCGATGTACCCGCGCTGTTGGCGGAAGACGCGGCGGAAGCGGGCAAGGACGTGCCCTTCCGCTTCGGCTATCCGTTCGACGTCAACTACTCGCTCGACAACAGCGGCGTCTGGGAGGACCTTCCGGACGGTGGCCGCGTCTGGCGCATTACCTTCGCATCGCCGGGCGCCTATTCGATCAATTTGATCTTCAGCCGCTATCGCCTTCCCGAAGGCGCCAAGCTGTTCGTTTACAACCGCGACCGCACCGATCTGATCGGCGCCTTCACCGCGCGCAACAACAAGCCGCACGGCGAAATGGCGACGGCGCCGGTACGGGGCGACGAAATCACGGTCGAATACTATGAACCGGCCGATGTCGTTTACGACGGCGAAGTCACAATCTCGCGCGTCGTCCATGCGTACCGTGACATCTTCAAGATCACCAAGGACGCTCTGGACTTCGGCAGTTCCGGTTCCTGCAACAATAACGTCAACTGCCCCGAAGGCGCGCCCTGGCAGAAGGAAAAGCGCGCGGTCGCGATGGTGTTGCTGTCCAACGGCACGCGCTATTGCTCGGGCTCGATGGTGAACAACGTGCGGCAGGACAAGACGCCGTACTTCCTCACCGCCAATCACTGTCTCGGCAGCTCGAACACCTGGATTATCATGTTCAACTATGAGAGCCCGACTTGTGCGAACATCAACGGTCCTACCTACATGACGGTGCAGGGCTCGACGCTGAAAGCTAACTGGTCAACCTCCGACTTCGGCCTGCTGCTGCTCAACGAGACGCCGCCGGATTCGTTCAAGGTGACGTTCAACGGCTGGAACAACCAGAACGTCAACGGCGACTCCGCCGTCGGCATCCATCATCCGGCCGGTGACATCAAGAAGATCTCGTTTGATTATGATTTCTATGAGTCGACCGACTACCTCGGTTCGACCGTAAACCCCAGCCTCAGCCACTGGCGGATCGCGGTGTGGGACGACGGCACGACTGAAGGCGGTTCCTCCGGTTCGCCGTTATACAACAAGTACCACCAGGTGATCGGCCAACTCCATGGTGGCTGGGCGGCCTGCAATGACCTGCGCGCCGATTACTACGGCAAGTTCTCGTTGTCCTGGACGGGCGGCGGCACGGCCGCGACGCGGCTGCGCGACTGGCTTGATCCTGACAATACCGGGGCCACGTTCGTGAATACCTGGGATCCCTATGCCGGGGTTCAGATCGTGCACACGCCGCTGAACGACACCAAGGACACAGTCAACCCGTATCCGGTGGTCTGCACGATCACGGCTGATGCGGCACTGAAGCCGGATTCACTGTTGCTGCGCTACAACATCAACTTCACGCCGTACCTCGACACGTTGGTCGCTACCGGCAATCCGAATGAATTTGCCGGCGCAATTCCGGCGCAGGCTCCGGGGACGACGATTAACTACTATCTCGAAGCGCATGCGATCAACGGCAAGGCCGACACGACGGAAACCTTCTCGTTCCGCGTGATCGACTACAATGTGCTGTTGACGCCTTCGGTCTCACTGGGATCGGGCGCTGTCGACGACACAATCTGGCACACGCTCACGGTCACGAACGATGGTTTGTACAGCGATGCCTTCAACCTGACGCTGAGCCAAGCCGACTGGCCGTCGACGATCTGGGACAATGCGCAGAGCAGCCAGATCAGC
>JADYYF010000016.1 GCA_020853795.1 Candidatus Zixiibacteriota bacterium | reverse complement strand
GAATGAGCTGAAACGACTTGAGGGCGCCGCTGAGCAGTCGGCGGCGGCGTGGATTGTTGACCGCGGGCGCTGGAATGGGATGGAGATCGTGACGGTGGCGGTGTCGCCGTATGACGAGATTGACGAGTCGCGGTTGCGATATTACGAGCATGCTGAATTGCAGGTCTTCGGGTCGGCAAATCTGGAGTACCGAGTCATCGGCACAGGGGAGCTCCCGGAGTTTGTCCAAACTAATGGCGCTCTTCCCTACGGCAAGGGTTTCGCGGCGGCATCCGCGGCAAGCTTGGGTGCCCAGTACCTGGCGGTTACCGGGAGCGAATTTGCGGAAGAACTTCAGCCGTTGCTGGAGTGGAAGCAGGCCAAGGGGCTGACGACGGCGTTGTACACGATCGATGAAATCACGGCCCAATACGGTGGGGTCGACGATGCGGAGAAGCTGCGGAATTTCCTGATAGCGGCCCACGATGCCGGAACGCAATACGTGCTTTTGGCGGGCGACGAGACGGTGCTGCCGATTCGGTATGCTTATCACGCCAACACGGCAATGACGCCGGATGTGAGTCTTCAAAACATCTGCGATCTGTATTTCGCCGACGTTGACGGGCATTGGGACGCGGACGGCGACGGTGTGTGGGGCGAGCCGGCGCAGGACCAGCCCGATTTGTACGGCGAGTTACTGGTGGGGCGACTTCCCTTCCACCGCGCGGAAGACTTCGCGGCCTATGTCGAAAAGTTGATCGCCTACGAGCAGAATCCGGGGGGCGGCGATTACGAGTACTTGAGCAAGTCGTTGTTTATTGCGGCGGATCAGATGCGCGACTACCAGGGGGTGGGACAGCATCAACTGTTAGCGCAGACATTTCCCGCGACGGTCGCGAGTGATACCTCGGTGCTGGTGGAAGCGCCGACGGGTGAGGCGGAAAACCCGCAGTACCCGCAGGCGCCGAGCGCGATTACGGCGATGGGCGCGGGTTGGGGATTCACGACGTTGCTGATTCACGGAGTCAGCGACGGCTGGGTGCTGCGGTCGAACGAATACAACCAATGGCCGAAATCGTTCTTATTCACGGCGGCGGGGGTGGACGATACGCACGGATTTCTGCCGAACATCGCCGCGAGCGGCAAGCCGGGGTTGATCTACTCGATCGGCTGCGACAATGCGGCGTTCGACATGGATGCGCCGCCGTTTGCCTCGACGAATCCGTGTGTGGCGGAGATGTTTTTGGCGAAGCCGGACGGGGGCGCGGTGGCATTTGTGGGCTATTCGCGTTGGGGTTGGGTGGCGACTTCCTGGAAGCTGGAAAGCGCGTTCATCAACTACCTGTACAACCAGTCGAATTCGCCGGCAGAGGCACTGGCGTACTCGAAGGCAATGTACCCGAGTTATCGTGATCTTTGCTACGGCTTGAATTACCTCGGCGATCCGGAGTTGCGGTATTGGACGGAAGCCCCGCGCACGAGTAAGTTATTCGTCTCCGATGTTGATTCGGTCGGAGTAAATCAACTCCTCGTGTCGTTCAAGGATGGCGATAATGCGATCGCGGGCGCATTAGTGACATTGACGAAAAACGGCGAAGTTATCGAACAGACGATGACGGATGGCGTAGGGCTGGCAACGGTAACATTCGAATTCAACGGTACAGATGAATTTGTGCTGACGGCGTACAAAGCAGGGGTAGTAACGCGGACGAAGACCTTATCGCCGGCAATCGTGTTGGATGCGGATGACGAGGAAGGGACTTCCCTGCCGCAGGAGTTCCGGCTGCATCAGAATTTCCCGAATCCATTCAATCCGACGACGACGATCGCGATGGACCTGCCGCGGGCGACGCGGGTGACGCTGACGATTGTGAACATCATAGGGCAAATTGTGCGGACCGCGGTCGCGGCGGAGTGGTCGGCGGGGCGGCACGAAGTCGAATGGGACGGGCGGGACGACGGGGGCGCGGCGGTGAGTTCGGGGGTGTATTTCGCGGTCTTGCGGTCGGAAGACTTTCGCGCGGCAATCAAGATGTCGCTTCTAAAATGAGGCGCAGATAGACTCTAATCTGAGCGCTAATCCAGAGCAGCAGCCAGACAAAAGGGCGGAAGATCCGTCGGTGGCCGAGAAGTTCGTGCTTGCAGAGGTAGCGGTAGAAGCCGCGGTGAGAGTCGCGGATGATCCAGCCGCCTTCGTTGCGGGTGGAGCCGCCGAGACGATGTTCGGCATGAGCGGCGGGCTCGAAGATGATCGCCGAACCGGAATCGGCAATACGCTTGCAGTAGTCGACATCGGAGAAGAAGATGAAGAACTGCTCGTCCCAGGGGCCGATGCGGGCGAAAGTCTCGCGGCGGAACAGGAGTGCGGAGGCCATTGGCTGGGCGACCTGCGCGCGGGTGTTGTGATCGAAATAGCGATTTTTCCAGCGGCCGAAGACACGGCTGCGCGGGAAGAGCCGAGCCAGGCCGGTGTGTTCCCAGATCAAGGTTGAGAGCGTGGGAAAATTGCGGACGCTGGACTGAATCGTGCCGTCGGGTGATAGCAACTGCGGCGCGGCGGCGGCGACAGCGGGGTCAGCAGTGAGTACGGCGGTCAATTTCGGTGTGCAATCGGGATGAAGGCGGATGTCGGGATTGAGGAGGAAGACGAAATCGCCCGTGGCATCGGCGAGAGCCTGATTGACGGCGGCGGTAAAGCCGCGATTCTCGCGGTTGATCGTCAATGAGGCGTGAAGACCACTTTCCTGAACGAGCCGGGCGCAATTGTCGGCGGAGTAGTTGTCGATGATGATGATCTGCTTCTCCAGACTGCCGGTTTGCGCACCGATGGACTGGAGCAAAGCGGGGAGCACATCGTTGGATTTGTAGGCGATGACGATGAAGGAAACCTTCATGCCAGGAGTCCTTCGACGAGGTCGGCAAAGGGCGCGAGAGTGCGCTGCCACTCGAACTGTTCGACACCGGGCCGCGGCGGCGGTTCGGGATCTTTCGCTTCGGCAGCGACGAAATCCTCAATCGCTTCAACAAACTGCCCGGAGCCGTCGGCAAAGGCGACGCGCGGAAATTCTCGTTCGGCAAGAAAGTGGCGAGCGGCATTGTTGCGCGGGAGCATAGCAAGCAGCGGCGGTTCGGCGCGCAAGAGCTCGAACAGTTTGGACGGAACGATGTAGCGCGTGTCATATTGGTCGGAGAGCGCGATCAGATTAACAGCGGAACGGCGGATCAGGGCGAGCGAGCGCGGGTGGGGGGCATAGCCGGTGGACTCGAAAGCATTTTCGAGACGATGCGCGGCCAGGATTGACGGCAGCTCGGGCAGATCGACATGGCCGACGTGGCGGATGCGCCAGTCGGAGTCGGTGGAGCGGCGCAGTTGCGCGACAAAGCGGGCGAGGCGGTCGAAGCCAATCAGGTGGTTGAGCGTGCCATAGAGGCCGAGGGAGAGCGTTTGGCGCGTGATCGCATCGGTGAAGTCGCGCTCATCGTAGCCATTGGGGACGAACTGCACGGGTTTCTTCTCGCCAAGAAGCAGTGACAGCAAGAATTGGCGGGTTTCGGGCGAGGTGCTGGTGACGGCGTCGGCGAGGCCGGCGATTTCGCGAGTCAATTCGGCGGCGCGGCGGCCAGTTTCGATGGAATCGGATTCGGCCGGCAGCGAGGTCCAGATATCGCGGAAGTCGGCGATCCACTTGATCGGCGCGGACCTGCGCACGTAGAGCCCGACCAGGTGCGACGAGACCGGCGGCGAGGTGGTGATGACGACGGTATTGGCCGGAAACGGCATGGCCTGCTCGACGGCGCGGACGGCGAAGGGGACGAAGCCGGTTTTGGAGTCGGGGAACAACTTTGACGCACCGGCGGCGCGGGATTTCCAGCGCGCGAGCCACGATTTGGGGATCATGGGCAGATAGCGGGAGAGCCGCGCGGGGTCGAGTGACTCCACGCGCTGCACGGCAACGCGCCCATCGAGCCGCGCCAGGAGCGAGTCGTCGTAGATCGGATAGTTGATCGGTTTGACGGTCACGACGACGACACGGTGGCCGCGCCCGGCCAGGAGATTGGCGAGCATGACGGGGCGCGCGGTTCCTGCCAGTCCGAGCGGCGGGAAGTAATAGCTAACGATGATGACGTGAGCCGGTGCGGTCATATTCGTCAATCAGTTTGCGAAAGGCTTTATCAGCAATGAGCATCTGGTCTTCGCGTATACCCTTCTGCTCGAGTGTCGGCCAATAGGACTTCCACGCCGCGGCGCGACACGCCGGATCGGCGGCGGCGCGGACTTTCTCAGCGAGCGCGGCGGCATCACCGACGGGAAAAAGATACGGCGCCTCGCTGAGCCACTCCTGATTGCCGGGAATCTCAGTGACGATCGGGTACAGCCGCTGGGACATCGCCTCGAGCAGCGAGACCGAGCTGGAATCGGAGGTGGCGGTCGAGACATAGACATCGTGTGTGCGATAGAGGTTGAAGAGCTGTTCGTCGGTCTGATAGCCGGTAAAGGAGACGCGGTCGTCAAGGCGAAGTTGTGCGGCCAGAGCTTGCAAAGTTGCGGCCTGCGAGCCAGCGCCGGCGACGGTGAGGTGGAACGGAAAACTGGAGTCCCTGAGAATGGCGGCGGACTTGATCAGAGTGGCGACATCGTAGAGCGGTTCGAGGCGGCGGGTGGAGAGAACACGCAAGATCGGCGTCTCCTTGATTTCGCGGATCGATCCGCTTTCGAACCAGGATTGGCGCACACCAAAGCTGACGACGAGGCGGCGCCGGAGGGGCGCGATCGATTCGGCGACGGCAAGGGCATGGTGCGAATCGGCAACGACCAGGTCGGCGCGTCTGAGAATGTGACGGCTGCGAAGACGGCGGAAGAGGCCGCGCTTGCCGGCGACGAGAATATCGGAACCCCAGAGCGTGAGGACCCACGGGTGGGCATTGACGGTGGCGGCGACAAGGCCGTAGGTCGGCAGGAAGTGGGCGTTGATCAGGTGGGGCTGAAACTCGCGGATCAGCGCGGTGGTTTGATCGACAAGCGAAAGGTAGCGCGCCGGACCGTGATCGGCGCCGGGCACGAGGCGACGGCCGGAAAAATCAGGGTGGTGATCACCGGAAGCGGTGAGGACATCCCAGCCGAGTTTCTCGAAAGCCTTGTGCCAGCGCTGCAGGTGCGGGGAGAGGGCTTCCCCGAGGAAGAGGATTTTCATGGGCGGCCCCGCAGTCGGTCGGCAAAATGCTTGAGACCGGAAACCGCAGAGTATTCGCGGTAGACGAATTCAGCGGCGCCGAAACCCGACTTGAAGCGCAGGAGGCCGGCGTCGCCTGGCGGTGACGCGCCGAGATTAAGGTGTTGCAGCCCCGCGGCGCGGAAATGTGAGATCATCGAATCCAACAAATAGAAATTTCCGCCCGACTGCAAGGCCTCCGGCAACGCGAAACCGTCGAAATAGAAGGCGTCGAGGCGACTGACGAAGAAGATTTGCAGCGCGACGAGTTGTTCGCCCTGATAGAGACCGCCGGCGATGATGCCGGGCGGTTCGGATCTGAGGTTGGCGAGGAGATGATCGTAGGCGGCGACGGGCAGCCGGCGAAGCTCACCGGTGCGCTTTTCGTGGCGGGCGAGCATAGCGAGGGCGGGGATTTTTGCGGAGGAATCCAGCAAGCGAACATCGAAGCCGGACGAGGCGGCTTTGCGAAGATTGCGCGCGGTGTTGTCGGAGTAATCAAGGGACGCGGTCAGGTCAACCAGGTGCGCGCGAAGTTCACGGGCGACGAGAGCGCCGAAGTTATTGGACGCCGAGTCAGGTTGAATAATGCGGACTTCGGCGAAGCGCTGAGAAGTGATCCAGTCGGCAATTGGAGCGGGATTGGCTTCGCCATAAAGACCACCATACATTCCGAAGGGCATGGAATAGAAGTGGCGGCCAAGGAGCGATCTTTTGATAAAGCCGACGAGCAGGATCCGGCCGCAACGGAGACCGATTCCCTGC
Source organism: Candidatus Zixiibacteriota bacterium (assembly GCA_020853795.1). Classification (NCBI taxonomy): domain Bacteria; kingdom Pseudomonadati; phylum Candidatus Zixiibacteriota; species Candidatus Zixiibacteriota bacterium. The sequence continues at coordinate 1,197 of JADYYF010000016.1, read as the reverse complement.
CAGCGGAAGCAATCGCGCCAAAGCGCGAGGAGTTCGGGAAGAAAGAACGGGCCGGAGAGGGGGCGGCTCTGGAGGTGTTGCAGTTCGGTGGCGGTCAGGTCAGCGAGCGGAACGATGGCGAGGCGATCATCGTTCATCGCCGCACGACGAAGACCTTGCCGTGGTGACGGCCGCCGTCTTCCGCCTTGATTTCCCAGATGTAGACGCCGGAGGCGACGAATTCGCCGGCGGCATTGCGGCCGTCCCAGCCGGTGTTGACATCGGTGAGGCGGACGAGATCGCCGGCGACGGTGAAGATGCGGACATCGCCGCGCTGATCGAGGCGGAATTGCAGTTGCGCAAGGGAGCCGTCGCCGATGCGGAATGGATTCGGATAGGCGACCACGCCGGAAGAAGCATCCCCGTCCACGAGGCTGTAGTCCAGAATGGAAAGGCCGTTGCGCGTGAAGATGAGCAAGCGGCCGGAAGGTTCGTCGTACACGAGGCTTTCGATCTGGTCGGAGACCAATTCGGAGTTGGCGGTTGTGAAGGCCAGGGTATCGCCGCCGCCATCGGGCAGAAGCGCCAGGCCGCCGGTGGTGCCGACCCAAAGATTGTTGCGGCTGTCGACGGCGAGGGCGGTGATTTCCGAGTTGACCTCGGCCGGCAGAGACGCGGGAATGAAGAACTCGATATCGTCGTCAAAGCGGGCGAGACCCTGATTGGTGCCGACCCAGAGGCGGTTGTCGCGATCGTAGGCGAGCGCGGTCACGATGGCCGAGGGCAGACGGCGGCTGCGACTGAAGTAGCCGAGCTGGTCGTCGGCGTGATTAAAGAGATCGCTGCCGAAGCGCAGGAAGGCGATGCCCTGGTCATCGACCCCGACAGCGGCGGTGCCGACACCGGCGGCGACGACCTGATTATTCCCGACGACGAAGCCATCGGCAGCGTCGAACCAGGTCCAGGCAGAGTCGGAGGGATCGAAGACAACCATCGGGCGATGCGGGTTCGCCTGGAATAATGAGAACCAGATGCGGCCGGCGGGGTCCTGATAGATGCCGTTGACGACGCTGGCGGTAGCATCCTGTTGAATGCCGATCAGGGGCGAGTTGGAGTAGGTGAAATTCGCCAGCTCATTGGCGGCATTGAGGCGATAGACGCCGCCGCCGAAGGTGCAAATCCAAACGTTGTCGTCACGATCGACGATGCCGGCGAGCT
>JADYYF010000015.1 GCA_020853795.1 Candidatus Zixiibacteriota bacterium | reverse complement strand
ACCGGAAAGGCCGAGAAGATTTCGAAGACCACGACCAGGTATTGCGGCGAGTTGGTCGCGGTGCCATCGCTGATCGCCACGGAATCCTTGTACACTCCGGCGCCGAGTGCCGTGTTGTCGACGGATACCGTCACATTCGAGGGCGCCGTGCCGTTGGTGGCCGACAGACTCAGCCACGAGATCGCTTCCGTCGCCGTCCAGTTCAATGTGCCCTGGCCGATGTTGGTGATCGTGAAGTTCTGCCCGGCCGGGTTGCTGCCGTTTTGCAGCGCCTGGAAGTAGAGGCTGTCCGGTGTCAATTTGATCGTCGGCGGCGGCACCGTCATGTTCAGCGTGACATAGAATTTCTGCGGGCTGTTCGAGGCATTCGGCGCCGATACGAATACCGAGTCCTGGTAAGTCCCGGCTCCGAGCGCAACCGTGTTGACGCCGACCACTATTGTGGACGGCGCCGTCCCATTCATGGGACTCAACACCAGCCAGGTGGTGGACTTGGTCGCCGTCCAGACCAGCGTCTGCCCGCCCACATTGGTGATCTGCTGCAATTGCGTTGGCGGATTGCCCTGTCCGACCAGACCATTAAACGTAAACGAACTTTGTCCGAGGCTGATAATTGCCGGCGGCTGCGGATTGCCGACCTTGATCTCGCCCGCCTTGAACTGCGGCGTAAACCCGAGCCCGCCCTGCGGCACCATCTCGAAATTGCCCGCCGGCGGCACGAACATCGAGTCAACTTTGATGAACTGATCCGGTGCAGCCGGCGCCACGCTGAACCAGAGTGTGAACAGCAGGCCGTCACCGGCCGGCAGCGGATTGAACGCCGTCAAATCGGCAAATCCCACCAGCACCCGTTGGTTCGCCAGGTCCGGCGTGAGAATCTTGAAAGCACCGGAAGGAATTCGCGACCCGGAATAGGAGATGGAATCGTAGGCTACGTCTCCCGAATCCCAGTGGAATCCCAGGCTGTACCCGCCGATCGGATGTGAATTGTACGATGTGACCGGCACGCCGACATCCAAGCCGGCATTGGTCGTCACCTTTGCTACTCGTACGGTGTCGAGATTTCCGGCGTCCTGTGCCGAGACATTCCCGCATACGAAAGCCAACGTGAGCAAAACGTACACGATCGCACGCGCTCGTTTCATAACGAACCTCCCTCGTCCGATAAGGTTGTGTATCGAATGGTACTTGATTCTGATATCATGATGCGCAGTTCCCGATGCCGCTTCCCTCCGATGCCGGCAGAAGTCACCGGCGGCCGGAAAGCCGTCTTCTTGCCCGATGTGCGCTGCCTGCAGCGGCGCCCACCGTCAACTCGAATTCCTATCGCGATCTGTACCGAGTGCCAGCAGCAACCTGCCGACGGCCTCGATCGGATTGTAGCTCAGGACGCCCAAGTCCTGAAAGTAACAACTGAGATACCTTGAAGTTCACGCGGATGTGAACAGGTTGCACCCAACCACCCTGTTGCAATCAACATCCTCACCCGCAACCTGTCAAGACCCATTTTTCCGGCGCGGTCATTTCGGATATTGTCCGTTCACATTCCCCCTTTCGCTCCTCCCAGGGCTGCAACTTTGGCGCCGGTCAGCCCCGTCGCAGGTCAGGATCCCTGCGATCCTGACGGGCGACCAAGCCTGCCGGAATTTGGGGGCCAAGCCCACTCACCGGCACCTCTCGTGCTTACCTCGCCTTTGCAGTGGAAACGGGCCGACTATGTATGATGGTCAAGCTTGGTTGGATTGAGTGTCAGGTCAATCGCAGGTCTATTCTCCCACCGCCGCTGCAACTCACTGAACTCGAGGTTACGCTGTCCGCAGCCGCCCTTTAGACGAGTCTTGAGCTTAGTGCGAAACCTGTAACCTCAACTGATTGTGAGCGAGGTCACGCGCCGCAATTTCATGTCGTCTTGTAGATATACCACCCGCCGACAATCCTCTCGACGTAGATATATTCCGATGGGTTCATCCGCGGCGGTTGCTCCCCGTCCGGGACAAATAGATATCCAACTTCGTTGTCGACCATGCCGCCGATTGAGATTTCGGCCGTGCCGTCATCACGCAGGCGAGCGGTACTCAGATTCAGGTCACACAAGAGCAAGTCGCCCTCTGCCATTGCCGCTGTATCGTCATCGCTTGGTGAAAGTGATATCTCGCACCGGAAACGGCCCCCACCCTTTGCTTGTAACAGCAGCTGGTAGAGCCGCTCGATCTGTCCCTGGTGCTCTAGAAAGTACCTTTTCAGTTGGTCGTCTGAGCTGATCACGAGTTTGCAATTCTCGTAGATCTGCCGCTGCGCGATCGGCAGTTGGCTCGGATCGGCAACGCTATCGACGACCATCTGCGGGATCCCGGTGAGCGCCAGGGCGCGAAGCGCGGCGATGTACCAGCCCTCGCTCTGCCGCTCGACAAAAGTATAGATATCGATCCCCTCGTCGGCCAGCTCAACGCGAACTGCGAAAACGGCCCGGACTGAATCCTGCTCCAACAGCCGGTAGACAATCTTGGCCGAGTCCTGGGGAATCGACTCCCCAAATGTCGGCCGCGTCGGCATCTCACCGCGCCGCGCTGCAACTCGCTCTTCGTAGAGCGCGCCGTTCGATTCCAGGAAATACAGCCGCATCGCTTCATCCGGCCGCTCGATTGGCGCACCGAAAAGCGCCGCCGCTGTCGCCGCCAGCGCCCACGATGCAATCCATAATCGTCTTAACATGCGGTTCATTGTGCTATCGCCTCACTCTTTGGTTGATTGGTTTCAGCGCCCACTTGTGGCCTTAGAAACACCGGCATGTTCGCGATCCCGAACAAGAGCAGAAAGTACCCTCCCAGCGCCGCTGCCGGATGGAGCATCTCGAACTCTGTTCCCAGCTCCGGATTGTACCCCGTATCCCGTAACCCAACAGTGTATCCGAAGAGCAATAGCAGTAAGCCGATCAGTGAAACCAATCCCGCCCACACGCGACTTGATGTCCAGAAGCACTTGAGTGGTCTAAGGAGGAGCACGAGACCGACCAGAAACGCGATCAGGACGACCGCGCCGCTTACGATTGTCGCCATGAACGGTAAGATGAATATGGATGGGAAGCCGTCATAGGAAGTTCTGATTGCTTCCACCATGTACACCGCGAAGCCAACGACGAACGCCGCAAACAGGCAAAACGCCCGACCCAGGATTCTCCATGTCGTTTGATCAGTCACCATGCCACAGCCTCTCACCCTTTCTATTCCACTGCCGATGCCCGCCCCCTATCGACTCTTTCGCCGCTGCACCGTCTTCTTCCGCCGCTTCGGCTTTGGCGGTGCTTCGTCTTCAGCCGGTGGCGGCACCTGCTTGGCCGCCGACCGCTTCGCCGGCCGCTGTTCCAACTTGGCCCGCCGGCGCATCTCCAGCATCACCAGTTCCTGCAGCGACGCGTTCGCCGGATCGTAATCCAGCAGCGCCGCCTCGAACAACTGATCGGTGCGGTCGATGAAGATGAACTCCATCTGTTCGCGCAGATCCTTGGCGATATCCTTGATGTCTTTCTTATTCTGCGACGGCAATACCATCTTGTAGATCCCCGCGCGGTGCGCCGCGTGAACTTTCTCCCTGATCCCCGACACCGGCAGCACTTTCCCGCGCAGCGACACTTCGCCGGTCATGGCCAGGTCGTTGCGGATCGGCCGGTCGCTCATCACCGAGGCGATCACCAGTGAGATCGTCACGCCCGCCGATGGCCCGTCCTTCGGAATCGCCCCCTGCGGAAAATGAATATGAATGTCGTAGTTGGCGAAATCCTCGTGCGGGATGCCGAGCACGTCCGCGCGTGAGCGCACGAAACTGTGCGCCGCCTGCACCGACTCGCGCATCACGTCGCCGAGCGACCCCGTGCAGACGACGTTGCCGCCGCCGCGCATCTTCAGCCCCTCGATCATCATGATATCGCCGCCCGCACCGGTCCAGGCGACACCGGCTGCCACGCCGATTTCCGGCCGGCTCTCGGCGGTCTCGGGGATATAGATCGGCGTGCCGAAATACTGCTCAAGATTATCCTCCGAGATCACCCACTTGACTTTCTTCTCCGAGGTCGCCTTCGCTTTGGAAAACTTGCGGCACAGCGCTTCGAGCTTGGCTTTGACCTGGCTCAAGCCCGCTTCCATCGTGTAATTGCGAATCAGGTTGCGAATGGCGCCGGTTGTGATCACCAACTCGCCTTTCTGAATCCCGCTCGCCGCCAGCAGCGATGGAATCAGGTGCCGTTCGGCAATCGTGATTTTCTCACGATCGACGTAGCCGGAGAATTCAATAACCTCCATCCTTTCGAGCAGCGGCTCCGGAATCGTCTCCGTGCCCCGCACCGAGAAGATGAAGATCACGTGCGACAAGTCGATCGGCAGCGCCACGTAATCATCGATGTATTTGCGATTCTGCCGCGGATCGATTACATCCAGAAACGCCAGCGCAATCGACACCCGCGTTTCATCCGCCGTCAGCTTGTCCAAATCTTCGATCAAGATCACCGGGTCGGCGCAATTGGCATCGATCAGCGATCGCACGATCTTGCCCGGCATCGCGCCCTCGAGGGTGTGCGGCTCGCCGCGCAGTTCCGCGGTCGAGGAAAATCCCGCCACGCTGAAGCGCACCAGTTTCCGATCCAACGCCGTGGCCACCGCGCTCGCGAGCGAGGCCTTGCCCGTCCCCGACGGTCCGGCCAGGCAAATCACCGGCGCCGATACGTTCTGCGTCAACTGCCGCGTCGCGAGGTACTCGGTGATGCGGTCCTTGATGTCGCGGCCGCCGAAAAAGTAATCCGCGATCGCCTTCTCAACCTGCGCCAAATCCTGCGTCACGCCCGAGTACTTGTTCCACGGGATCGCCATCAACCAGTCGAGGAAGCGCTTGATCGAGCCGAATTCCGCCGACGCCGGCGACAGCATCTTCAGCCGCTCAGTCTCGAGGAACAACTGCTCGCGTACTTCGACCGGCAGGTCGGGCATCATCCCGATCCGCCGCCGGTACGATTGTGCGACGTTGTCTTCCTCGTAGTCCTCGCCCAGCTCGCGCCGGATTTCTTTCAGTTTCGCCCGCAGGAAGAACTCCCGCTGCGATTTGTTGATAGAATCTTCAACTTTGATCTTGAGTTCGTCTTCCAGTTCGATCCGCTGGCATTCGGCGCTGAGTAAATCCAGGAGTTGGAACACCCGCTCCTTCAGTGCGGTTCGGGTCAACAGCGCACGTTTTTCCTCGAAAGGAAAATGCAGGTGATGCGAGACGACGTCGATAAACCGCGTCATCTCCGCGCGATTCGCTTTGAAGATTTCGTAGACCTCAGGCGAATAGTGCGAATCGGCCGCCAGCAAGCGGATGGCGTAGGCAAAAACCTTTTCCAGCGTCCGCTCCAGCGACGGATCATCCGCCTCCGCCGGCAGCTCGCTGCATTCGCCGATGATGTACGGGGTGGTCGCGGTCAACCGGTCCAGTCGGATCCGGCGATTGGCCTCGAAGGTTACGCTGTAGGTGTTGTCGCGCGACTGCTGCATCACGATCGGCCGCGCCACCACGCCGATCTGTTCGAGGTCGTCCAGCGTCTGCACTTCGCCGCGCCCGTCGCGCACCGGGATCATCGCGATCTCGCCCTGGTTTGCCTTCAGGCTTTGCAGCAGCACCAGGTTCGACGGCAAGCTGATCTGCATCGTCTCGACGCAGCCCGGAAAAATCACCGTCGAACGAATCGGTATGATTGGAAATTGCTTTGTCGCGCCGGCCGCGGGCATCGGTTTCTCCATCTTCAGGCCGCAATGTCCCGGCCACTCGCTCCCTGGCGGCCGGCTACGCCCTCACATTTGGTAGAACCACGACGGAACGCGGAAGTGCCGCACGCAGAGTTCGTGCGAATCTTGCGCAGTCGTTCCATCTCTCAGGTTATCGGACAATCGCACTCCGCACTGCGGCCATTTCCGTAAGAAACTCCTCCCTTGGCGCTAAAATCTTGTCGCTCACCCTCCTGTGCCCGCCGGCTCCGCCGCCTCACACCGTATCCCTTGGGTGTCCCCTTCCGTTCTGAAACACGCAATATCGCCCCTGAAACACCCAATATCACGTCTTCGCAGGTCAGGATCCCTGCGATCCTGACGTGTCTCTCATAGCCCGCAGATTCCCATCCGCCCGTGGGATCGACTTGAGTCGAGCATCTTCATCCGACTGAAGTCGGACCGACCGAATGCTCTTCTTCAGTCAGGATCCCCGCGATCCTGACAGAAATCTTCTTCCGAACCGCGGACGGGGACCAGCCCCGTCCCTACGATTACACCCCGATTCTGCGCCGAGCCTTCTCGCGCATCTCCCCTCTCCCTCTGGAAGTCGCGAAAGCGGGCGCAGTTGACCGGTAGGTTAGACATTCCTGTCTGACATTTCTCGGAGTTGTCGTCAAATAACAGACAAGAATGTCTATCCTACCACTCATTCCGTCGCAACAGTCCTTCCCGCGATGTCGCCGCGGACGGGGACCAGCCCCGTCCCTATGGTGTCATCGGGAAGAGGGGTGAGGATGCTTCGCTCAGCACACCGGCGACCGCTCGACCTGCTTGGTCAATTCCGCCAGTTCCAGATCGGAGTACGCCTTCATCGAGTCGATGTCGATCTTGATCTGTTCCGGCCGCAGATTCAAGCGGTAGAATCCCGACTTGTTGTTCTCGATCCGCTCCTCCAGCCCCGTCGCAAACCGCTTCAGCTCCTGCTTGACGCGATAGATGTTCTTCGCCTGGTTGAAGCCCGGCTCGATCTCGTCCTTGCTCAACCAGCCGTCCGGCCGCGTCAAACGCGCCGCTCCCAGTTTGTACAGGTAATTGAAACTCTTCGGCGTGAGATCGATTTCGGAATTGTCGAAATGGATATACACGCGCTCGCCCCGCATGTCGCCCCGTAGCTTCAGCATCGGCATCGGTTGTTCCTCCTCGCCATCAATGACTTTGGTTTCCTTTATGACCTTTTCGATTTTCGTCAGAATATCCGCCGCCCCGCTTTCACCGATCAGTTGCGCCAGCGCCGCGCGATCCGCTGCGGCCAATTGCGCCGCCGTCGTCCACCCCGCGTCGAACAGCGCCACAACCCAGTCACGTTCCTCGGCACCGAATCCCGCCTCGGCGAAGATCGTGTCGGGTAGATCGAAGCCGCGCCGCGCGCCGACGGCGATCTGATTCAGCCGTTGCACGAAATCCTCCGGTTTGTTCAGATGCTCCGCCAGCGCCGCCGCCGTCTCGATCAACCAGCCCGCGACTTCGCCCAACTGCGCGATCGATCCCAACGCACAGTGGTAACGCTGTTCAATCTCCGGCGTCGGCACCCCTGCCAGCCACTCGCACAGAAGCAACGCCCCCTTCTGCCGCACCAATTCGCTTTCGCTCAGGACATACTCCGCGCCCGTCATCCGCGCCAAAAGCGGCGCGACATCGGCATGCGCGCCGACATACTCGCACAGCCGCCGCCGCAGTTCGCCCGCCTGCTCGTCAGCGTAACTGCGATAGATCGGTGCCCGTCCCGCTTCCGCCAAAGCGAGCGCGACGTAGCACCAACTCAGTTCGTCGCAGCCGGAATACTCGTGGAGATGCCCCAAAAGCTGCCCCGCCGAAGTCGCACTGATCCCTCGCAGACTGACCGTCCGTCCCAACGGCGAGGCTTCCAATTCTTCCCCATGAACGAAGACCAACTTGCGCTTGGCGAGCTGCTCCACGGCGGCCTCGATCTCGTCATCAGCCACCATTCTTGTCTCCGCCGCCAAGAACGTTCGCCGCAGTACCGCCGACAGATCATCCAATGATTTCGCGGCTTTGGCTGCAATTACATCAAGCAATACATCAAGCAAACCATGCGTCGCCAATCGCGATTCCAGCCGCGCCGGATTGCCGGTGACATACATCTTCCACAGCATCTCGGCCTCCAGCGGCGACCCGGCAATGACGATCGAGCGCCCGAATTCTCCGCCTTGGCCGAACCGTCCTGCGCGCCCCGACATTGCCTCGTACTCGCTCCATTCCAACGGCACGATCAGCGGCCGGCCGGTCTGCTTCCCCGGCTGGAACTTGTAGCAGTCGATGAAGACGCTTTGTGCCGGCAGGTTCACTCCCATCGCCAGCGTCGTCGTCGAGACCAGCACCGCAATTTCGCCCCGCCGATAACCCTCCTCCAGAATTCGCCGCTGCCGATACGACAGGTCGGCGTGGTGGAAGGCCACTCCCGAGTCGAGCGTCGCGATCAGTTTCGCCCCGAGACTCGTCGTGGGTTCGCGCTCCAACCGCTCAATCGTTGCCGCGGCCCGCGGTCGGAAACTCCGTTCCGCCAGCGCGTAGGCCAGCGCCTCGCACGCGCGCCGCGATTTCAGGAAGACCAGCACTTGCTCATCGCGGCCAACCAGGTGTTCGACATTCGCGATCAGTGCCTGCTCCGGCTCGTCGCAAGCCGTGCCCGCCAACTCCTCGATCCCCTCGGCGTTGCCCGTCCGATAGCGATATCGTCCGTTCGCCAGCACGCCGTGGCGCAATTCGACCGGCCGGAAGCTGTCGTTGAGAAGCCGACATCCGAGCCAGGCGGCGAGATCTCCGGCGTTCGCCAGCGTCGCCGACAGCGCGACAATCTGCGGTCGCCGTTGCGCCATCAGTACCTTGGTCAGTGCCAATTCCAGCACCGCGCCGCGCTCCTCGTCGCCGATCATCTGCACCTCGTCGATGACGATCAACTCGATCGGCGCCAGCAAGTCGATATTCTTGATCAGCAGTTGATTGAATTTTTCGTAGATCAGAATCGCCAGATCGAAATCGCCCCGTTCCAGCCGGCTGTCGTGCTCCTGATGATCCGCGGTGGCGATCAACACGCGGATGCCGAGCGCGGCGTAACGCTTGGTGAATTCGCGATAGCGTTCTTCGGCAATCGACTTGAGCGGCACCAGGAAGATCGCTTTGCGCCGCCGGAAAATCGCCGCCGTCGCCGCCAGTTCGCCGCAAAAGGTTTTGCCGGCGGAAGTCGGCGCGCAGATCAGCACGCTCTCCCCGCCGAGCACACGATTCTCGATCACCGCCCGCTCCTGCAGCGGCAGCAAGTTCTCGCCCAACCGCTCTTGCCAACTCTTCACAACAATCTCCGGCAGTCCGTATGACTGCAAATGTTCAACCCGCATCATCGCTGTTCGCTCGTAACCCTTTCTCCGCCCCGTGCAACACATCCGACTGAAGTCGGATCTACGGATGTCGATTCTGTTCACATCCGACTGAAGTCGGATCTACGGATGTCGATTCTGTTCACCTTCGACTGAAGTCGGATCTACGGATGCCCACCCTTCGCTCCGCTTCGGGTGGGCTACAGATTCGCCGCCAATCGGGCCTCACACGGTTTCCCTGTAGGTCCGACTTTAGTCGGACATCCTCCAGTCTGAAATCCTCCTGCAAACCATCCTCCTCGTAGGTCAGGATCCCTGCGATCCTGACACGCCCCGTGCCCCGCACCGTTCTCCCCTCTCCTCCTGGGAGAGGGGTCGGGGGTGAGGGCCTGCGCATTTCGCCGATCACCGCTGGACAGGGACAAGCCCCGTCCCTACGGTCGGCCTCGCGCCGTTCTCCCTCTCCTCCTGGGCGGGGGAGAGGGCGTCCCCCCTCACCCCATCTCACAGCTCGATGCCGCACAGCCCAGGCAGAAGTAGCACCCGCCTTCGTGAATTACATCACTACCGCATTCAGCGCAGAAACGAGCCCCACAGTCGGCACAAAGATAATGATTGCCGCTCGGCACCAGCAGGCCGCCGCAAGCGCACTCCAGCGCGCAGACATCTTGGACTTCCATCGTATCATCCTTTCTCTCGCCGTCATCTTCACCTCGATCTCGCCACGCCCGCCCGGCGGTTGCCGCCGATAGCAGCGGCTGGCAACCGATCCGGTCGGCGACGTGGTAACCGTCTTCCTGTCGTGGTATGGACGAAGATACTGCACATATGTGCAGTCGTCAATACCTTTCTACGCGTTTAGTGAAAAAATGTTGCGACGAACGGCCCGCATGGAATGAATTATTGCAGGACTGTTATTATCTTACTGCAAGACTTTGTGTTATGATAATGACATTGAATTTCACTTGAACGAGGGTACCGGCTGACTGCCGCTAAGGTGATACCAGGCTAAGGGCACAAAAATGCAGCGGGAGCGACCGGCGCCGCTCCCGCATCGAGAAGGTCATGCGTGAGAAAGATCTACTGAGTGTTCAAGCCTCCGAAACCCTCTTCATTCACCGAAGGCTCCGGCGTGTAGCTGATACCGTACTTCGAGAAGTGGTGAATCTCGAAAATCCCGCGGCCATTCGCGCTAACACCGGCATCTTCCACCTGCCAGCCAATCCCGTCGCCGTCTTCCAGCGTGTCATCAAAGTACAGGAGTACCAGCGGCTGGCCGTTCGTCAGCGCCACCGGCTGCGTCAACAGAATCGGCTCAAGGAACTGCTGTCCGTCCGGACCGCAATCGTACACATAGAATTCTTCTTCGCCAATCTCGTACTTCGATCCCGTGATCGTGATCGTCACGGTCTCGGTCAAGGCGTTCTTCGGAACGTTGAACACAATCACGCGCTTGTCCAGCGTCAGGCGCAGGACCTTGCCGTTAGCCCCGACCGCCTCACTCAACGAGGCCGTCGCCACCAGCGTGGTCTCAACCGACGCCGGGCCGCCGTCATTGTCGCCGCCGGTGTTGGAAAGAGCATCGAGCGGATCATTGGAGTAACTGGCCGGACTAAGCGGCTGCTGCGAACAGCCAACCAGCGCCAGCACCGCACAACACACCAAGATCAGCCCCGCCGCGATCAAGCCCCTCTGGTTTTCTACCTCTCCCATCATACTACTCGATAAACTCCTTTCGGATTCGAAACTCGGCAATCGTTTCATCTGCCGTATTGGAAGCGAATTCTGTTCCGAACCTAAACGCGGTGAAACACTCCGGCGGGGTGGTCGACTAACCGCATAGCTAATTACCCCTTACGCCGTGAGTAATTTCCGGTGCCTGCCGTGTTCACAAACTGACCGCCGGAAATTTCGGGGGAAACAATTGGCTAACGCCTATACTCTACGGGATTGCCCCAACTCCGCGCCGCCCACAACCGCCCGCACTGAGAGTGTTGAGAATCTCGGAACTACAACATTCTGGCGGCGGCAGGAAGCTTTTCTGGCGGCGGCAGGAATCGTTTCTGCGGCGGCAGGAATCCCTTCCTGCCGCATTCTTAGCGGTCGGGAAAGGATTCCCGACCGCGCACTTCTGGCGGCGGCAGGAAGCTTTTGTGGCGACGGCAGGAATCGATTCTGCGGCGGCAGGAATCGTCTCTAGCGGCGGCAGGAATCCCTTCCTGCCGCATTCTTGGCGGTCGGGAAGGGATTCCCGACCGCGCACTTCTGGCGGCGGCAGGAAGCTTTTGTGGCGGCGGCAGGAATCGATTCTGCGGCGGCAGGAATCCCTTCCTGCCGCATTTTTGGCGGTCGGGAAAGGATTCCCGACCGCGCACTTCTGGCGGCGGCAGGAAGCTTTTGTGGCGGCGGCAGGAATCGTCTCCAGCGGCGGCAGGAATCCCTTCCTGCCGCATTTTTGGCGGTCGGGAAAGGATTCCCGACCGCGCACTGGTGGCGTATCGTCAGTGCTTCACCACTCCCTCGTTGAACTGTTCCCGCTTGCCGATATAAATGGATATGCGGAATAAGATTCTCGTCTTGGCCGCCCTTCTCGGCGTCTGTCTTGCCCATTCACTATGCGCCGCTTACAAGCCCCCGCAGTTGGAGGCGCGCGCGCAGGACCAGCGCGTCCAACGCGAGCGGATTACGACGCCGCGCATCGAGCGACTTGGCCCCGCCACGCGTCTGTCTCCGATAGACTTGACGACCGACTTCAATGACGCCGCCAGTTGCACGGTCTATGTCGACGAGCCGCAATTCGCGCTCTATGACTGGATGGAAGGTTACGAAATCTACTACGTGTATCAGGATCTGCGCTTCCCCAAGGTCAACTGCGATACGACCTTCCCGTTTGTCGTCACCCATGTCGGCATGACGCTCGTCCTCAACAATACCGGTTCATTCAATATGCAGGTCTTCTTGACCGATCTTGATCCGCTCTACTCCTCGCCGGTCTGCCCGATTCCCGGCGAACTGATCTATCTTTCCGACGAGTATCCGGTCGAAATCTACGAGCCCGGCGTCTACTCGGTCGCTATCGGACTGGAAACACCGGCGCCGGTCTACGGACCTTACTTTGCCTGCATCTACTTCGGTTCCGATATGGTCGACTTCTACCCCGGCCTGGCACTCGACACGATTCCCTATCTTTGCATCAACTACAACGAATGGGGCGAAGGCCTGACCGATCTGGCCGACAACGACTACTACAACTTCCCCGGGTCGATTCATCTCTTCTCCGAAGGCTACTCCAAGGCCGGCACGTTGCCGATGCCGCGCTTCATCCTTCCGGTCGACTCGGCGGTGGTGCCGGCCGGCGGCCGTCTCTGGGTAGCCGACCGCAACGATCAATATCAATTCGCGAGCGCGAAATTCGAGTATCGCAAGGCGGGGGTCTGGTATGAGCTCAATTCCGATTTCGACGGACTCGTCGCCAAGCGCGATGGCGTCACGCCCGCCCTCACGCGCGACGGCTGGGCGGTCATCTGGAATCCGTATGGTTTGACCGAAGGCAACTACCCGGTACGCGTCTCGATCGCTGACTTTGACTCGACCTATGTTTCCGACACGGTCAACGTCTACCTTGACCTGAAGCCGCTGGCTCCGAGCTTTGTCAATCGCACCGACCTGATGTCCGCCTGTGGCGCGGAGACGTTGCGCGTGAATATCGCCGACGAAAACCCGACCGCCGTAACCTTTGGCTTCCGCTATCTCCCGCCGACCGAGGAACGCGTCCTGCCGCTGCTGAAACGCAACGATTACGGCGATGTCGACGGCAATTTCACCGACGGGAATCATAACTATGACGGTGAATTCGGCGAGTACTACGTCGCGCCCGCAGTTTTTGCGTCCTTCATGAAACACTGGTTCGACAAAGGCTACATCGAGCTGATGGCCAATGGCTCCTCGTTCTACACGACGCAACAACTGGTGGAGGAACTCGCGGCGCAGTTCGGCACGCGCACGAATCTCGGCACCGAGGATGATGACCTGGTCGACGAGCTGCAGCAATGGATCGCCGCGCACGGCAATCGCTTCACCGTCGATGTCAAACCGCGACCTGACCGCGAGTGGTTCAAAGCCGCGTACATGGGTCATCAGGCGACCGTGGCGCTCGCCGTCAGCAGTCCCTTCGGCAACTGGCTGGCCGCGCAAAAGGTCAACTACGGCGCGTCCACCGGCGATAGTCTGGCCGTGACCTATTACGATCCGGTCGGCGGGCTGCTGCGTGAATCCTTCTTGATCGGGCGCGGTGATTCGCTCGTGCTCGGCTACCTGCCGAACAACCGCAAATACACCGTGCCGCTCGGCATCGCGCTCTATCCGAAGCAGGAAGCTTTGACCTACACTGCCTTTGGCACCGATTTCACCTTCATCGACGGTTTCTGGTCGGTAATTCCGCCGGCATATTTCCAGGAAGATTTGCTGTACTTGATCCGGGCGCGCGCACTCGACGGCAACAACTCGGTGGCGGACAGCTACTGGTTGATGAAGTATGACTGCGTGCATCCGGCACGTCGTGGCGATGCCGACAACGACAACATCGTCTCAGTCTCCGATGCCGTGTACTTGATCAGCTTCATCTTCGGCGGCGGTCCGGCGCCCCTCACGACCGTGCACGGCGATGCCGACTGCGACGGCCTGGTCTCCGTCTCCGACGCCGTCTACCTGATCAGCTACATCTTCGGCTCCGGCCCCGCCCCCTGCCCGTAGGTGGCTGT
>JADYYF010000014.1 GCA_020853795.1 Candidatus Zixiibacteriota bacterium | reverse complement strand
TGTCGGTGCAGAATTACAACTTCGAGAACACCACTTTCGTCGCCTACGTGTTTATCCTCAATGCCACCTTTGCGGTCCTGGCCGCGCGCGGGCGGGGGCGGTAGGTCCGAAGCCCTGCGCTTCGGACAAGACGCCCCAATATAATTCGAATCTGTCCGAACCACGGGGGTTCGGACCTACGGGCTGTCACGATGTAGGTCGGGTTCCGAATTCCGCGTGGCATGAGATAGGGAAGAAACGGAACGATTGTCGCGGAATGAGAAACGCGACATTGCGGTTAGAAAAATGCGGTGTCGGGTTTCTCGCTCCCCGATTGAATTCCAGACACCGAGATTGGGGAGCGCTCGGAACCCGACCTACGAACTGGATCCCCGCCTTCGCAGGGATGACAGACTACGTTCACCGGAGTGCGGCCCCGCGGGCGGCTACCCCCCAATCCTCCCCTTCACCCACTCCACCAGCTGCGTCACATTCACCCGGTCCTGCATCATGGTGTCGCGGTCGCGGATGGTGACGGTCTGGTCGGTCAGAGTCTGGCCGTCGACCGTGATGCAGTACGGCGTGCCGATCTCGTCCATGCGGCGATAACGCCGGCCCACCGCGCCGGAATCGTCGTAGAAGCACTTGAAATGCATCTTGAGATCGTGGAAGATCTTCGTGGCGACTTCCGGCATCCCGTCCTTGTTGACCAGCGGAAACACCGCCGCCTTCACCGGCGCAATCTTCGGTGAAAACTTCAGCACCACGCGCGTCTCGCCTTTGACTTCTTCCTCTTCGTACGCATCGACCAGGCACACCAGCAACGTGCGGTCGCAGCCGGCGGAGGTCTCAATGATGTAGGGCACGAATTTCTCGCGCGTCTGATCGTTGAAGTAGCTCAAGTCCTTGCCGGAGGCCTCCATGTGTCGGCTCAGATCGAAGTCGGTGCGGTTGTGGATGCCCTCCAGTTCCTTCCAGCCAAACGGAAACTCGTACTCGATGTCGAACGCCTTCTTGGCGTAGTGCGCGAGTTCATCCTTGCCGTGCTCGTGGAAGCGCAGCCGCTCGGAGCGAATGCCGAGTTCGTGGTACCATTTCATCCGCTCTTCCTTCCAGTAGTCAAACCACTTGTCGTCCTCGGAGGGATGAATGAAGAACTGCATCTCCATCTGCTCGAACTCGCGGGTGCGGAAGATGAAATTGCCGGGGGTGATTTCGTTGCGGAACGCCTTGCCGATTTGCGCGATACCGAAGGGGACTTTCTGCCGCGCCGGCCCCATGACGTTGAGGAAATTGACGTAGATGCCTTGCGCGGTTTCGGGACGGAGATACACGGTGGCGCTGGAATCCTCGACCGGACCCATGAAGGTTTTGAACATCAGGTTGAAGCTGCGCGGCTCGGTGAGTTCACCGCCGCACTCAAGCGGTGATTTGCTCGGTTTGAGGGGACAGCGTGCGGATTCAAGCTGGTCGGCGCGAAAACGGGCCTTGCATTTTTTGCAGTCGACCAGCGGATCGGTGAAGTTGGCGACATGGCCGGAGGTTTCCCAGACCTTGGGGTGCATCAGGATGGCGGCGTCGATCCCCTCGATGTCGTCGCGCTTCTGCGTCATCGCCTTCCACCAGAAGTCTTTCAGATTGCGCTTGAGTTCGATGCCGTAGGGGCCGTAATCCCAGCACGAGCCGAGACCGCCGTAGATTTCCGATGATTGAAAGACGAACCCGCGCCGCTTGCACAGGGAAACGATCTGATCCATTTTGTCGACGGTTTTTGCCACGAAGTCCTCCGGTATAGATTAGTTCAATAATTCCGTGTTCAAGCGTCCTCACCCCTGACCCCTCTCCCAAAAGGCGAGGGGAAGAGGAGCGGGTCGGTGCTTTCGTCATTCCCGCGGAGGCGGGAATCCAGCCGGGCTCAAATTGTGTCGTCAGGATCGCAGGGATCCTGACCTACGCCCTCAGCCTGACCCCTCTCCCAAAGGGCGAGGGGAAGAGAAGCGGGTCGGTGCTTTCGTCATTCCCGCGGAGGCGGGAATCCAGCCGGGCTCAAATTGTGTCGTCAGGATCGCAGGGATCCTGACTTACGAACTGCGGAAAGGGTGTTCGACTGAAATCGAACCCACCGGCCTCGTTCCCCTCTCCCCCTGGGAGAGGGGGCAGGGGTGAGGGTGCCCGACGTTTCATTCGCTCTCAAACAGCCGCAATTTGCGCAGGAAATCGAGCGACTTGAGATCGACGCGGCGGCCGATATGATACTCCGTCAGCGCCACCAGCAGGTCGCGAATCTGTGCCATCTGCGGCGGCGTCAGGGTCACCTTCGCCGACTCGGCGATATTCGTGCCGGCCAGCTTCTTCAAGGCCGCGATCGTGCCGCGATCAATCTGCAAAGCGAGTTCGTCACCGATACAACTGTCGCAGATGACGCCGCCGCGCTGCGGGTCGAACATCACCTTGTCGGTCGCAATAACGTTGCCGCAGTCGCCGCAGCGCTCCAATTCCGGCGCATAACCACAAAATATAGTCAGCAAATACCAGAAATGCAAAAGCTCGCGGCGGAAATTTTGCAGCGGCGATGCATTCAGCAGGCGCAGATAACGCCTGAGCAGGAAGTATACTTGCGGATTGGCTTCACCCTCGGGCATGTAGAGATTGACGAACTCCATTGCTGCCGATGCGAAGCCGAAGCGGTTTTCGTCGCTGATGATATTCGTGAAGGTCGCGCTGATGTCGGCCTTCGAGATGTACTCGGCGGTGTCTTTCTCATGCTCGTAGAAGACGACGTCGGCGACCGTGAAGTATTGCAGCGCTTCGGCCATACTCGAACCCGGTTTGGTCGCACCGCGCGCGACCAGCGGCAGC
Source organism: Candidatus Zixiibacteriota bacterium (assembly GCA_020853795.1). Taxonomy (NCBI): domain Bacteria; kingdom Pseudomonadati; phylum Candidatus Zixiibacteriota; species Candidatus Zixiibacteriota bacterium. Next base: position 7,966 of record JADYYF010000014.1, on the reverse strand, counting down.
TTTCCGTGTTCTTTGGTCAGGCAAATCAGGAACAGGGATGAATCCTGCACCTTGGTGCGTTTGAGCACGATCAGTTCGGTCTTCTTCAGCGGCATGGGGTCAGGGTACGGAGGGCGCACCCGTATGTCAAGGCAGGGATGATGCATCCAATCACCCGCAAGGGCGACCCTTGTGGTCGCCCGGCGAATCACGACGCGCACACCATTCGCGGGCGGGGACAAGCCCCGCCCCTACGGGATCTCGTTTCTCAATTGCGGTCTAATACTCAATCACCCGCTCGCCAGGGCGGGAGAGGTGGAAATTCTTGCGGGCGAATTTCTCGATCAGCAGAGTGTCGGTCTGGAGGCGGTTGCGCGTGATCTCCAAATCGACCAGCTCGGCGTTCAGCTTGAGCTCTTCGCGCTTGAGCTGGTTGATCTGCGCCTGCAGTTCCATCATGTTGATGAAACCGTATTGCCCGACCGTGAGATTGTAGCTTAGGAGCAGCATCACGGCGAGCATGACGAAGATAATGATTTTGGCGCGCAGGCGGCGCCAGCGGTGATCTTCCTTGATCGGCATCGGTCCGTCTACTTATGCGGTTTCAGGTTAAAGAACGCGCTCCGGCCGGGAAATTCCGCCATCGCGTCCAGCTCCTCTTCTATACGCAGCAGCCGATTGTATTTCGCAACTCGATCTGTGCGGCACAGTGAGCCGGTTTTGATCTGTCCGGCGTTGACCGCGACCGCGATATCGGCGATCGTCGTATCCTCGGTCTCGCCGGAGCGGTGCGACACCACTGTGGCAAAGCCGGCCCGATTGGCCATCTGAATCGTGTCCAGCGTCTCGGTCAGGGTGCCGATTTGGTTGAGCTTGATCAGGATGGCGTTGGCTGCCTTGTCCTTGATCCCGCGCTCGAGGAACACTGGATTTGTGACGAACAAATCATCCCCGACGACCTGGACCTTCTCGCCGATTTCGTGAGTCAGCTTCTTGAAGCCGTCCCAGTCGTTTTCGGCCAAACCGTCCTCGATCGAGACGATCGGGAAGGCTTTGCAGAGCTCTTTGTAGTATTCGATCATCTCATCGGTCGTCAGGCTGCGGCCTTCGCCGGCGAGATGGTATTTCTTGGTCTTCTTGTCGTAGAATTCGGAGGCCGCCGGGTCGAGGGCGAAAAGGATATCGGCGCCGGGCTTATAGCCGGCTTTCTCGACCGCTTCGGCAATTACCTCCAGTGCTTCGCGATTCGACTTCAAATCCGGGGCAAAGCCGCCTTCGTCGCCCACCGATGTGTTGTACTTCTTGCCATGCAGGACGCCTTTCAGGGAGTGGAAGACCTCCGCGCCCATACGCAGCGCATCCGAGAAGGTCTCTGCGCCGGCAGGCATGATCATGAATTCCTGCAGGTCCACCTTGTTGTCGGCGTGCTTGCCGCCGTTGAGGATATTCATCATCGGCAACGGCAAGACGCGGGCATTGGCGCCGCCCACGTAGCGATAGAGTGGCAGCATCGAATAGGAGGCCGCAGCCTTGGCGATCGCGAGGGAGACGCCAAGGATTGCGTTGGCGCCAAGATTCTTCTTCTCGGGAGTCCCGTCCAGGCTCAGCAGGAAGCCGTCGATCTCGCGCTGGTTCAGGACATCGATGCCCTCTTCTTTTAGCGCGGGAACGATTTTGTCGTTGACGTTGAGGATGGCTTTGAGCACGCCCTTGCCGAGATAGCGCTTGCGGTCACCGTCGCGCAGCTCGAGGGCTTCGTGGGTGCCGGTGGAGGCGCCGGAGGGCACGGCGGCACGACCAAACGATCCATCTTCAAGCAGGACATCGACTTCGACGGTAGGGTTGCCGCGGCTATCGAGTATCTCGCGGGCCAGACATTGAGCAATCTTCGGCATGGACAAATTCCTCCCTGAGGCTGACTTACAGCCCGAAAAGCTAAGGCGGCCGAAGTAGTGGAGCAACAAAAACTTTCGAGGAGGAGTTGAATATCTACTTGAAATGGACGGAGAAAGAGTCAGAGGACGACCGAGAGAACCCTGGGAGCTGGGAATGTGATTGCCCGCGCATGGGATCGCGGAGAATATTACTTTGATTATGGCTGAAAGAAGTCCGAGGTTGTGGGTCCGACTTTGGTCGGGTTGATGGATGATTTCCTGTAGATCCGACTTCAGTCGGATTGATGGAAGGTCACCTGTAGATCCGACTTCAGTCGGGTTGATGGAAGATCACCTGTAGATCCGACTTCAGTCGGGTTTATGGAAGATCACTTGTAGATCCGACTTCAGTCGGATTGATGGAAGGTCACCTGTAGATCCGACTTCAGTCGGATATGATCCACGAGAAAGAAGGGCCGTTATCATGACCAATCCTCGACTCCTGGTTGGCAGATACCCCATCTCTGGCAAATTCCACCACATTGTCACGTGCACCGTGAATCATTGGCCGATCTTTGGCGATTTCAATAATGCACGGATCTTGGTTTTGACGATGCGCGAGCTTGAGTTCGAATGCGCGGCGCACACTTTCTGTTTCGTCATCATGCCGGACCACGCGCATTGGGTGATTCAGCTTCTTCCGGACCAATCACTCGGCAATGTAGTCAAGTTGCTCAAAGGCAGATCGGCGCGCAGAATAAACCAGGAGCGCAACACGTGCGGAACATTGTGGCAGGGCGGTTACTTTGAACGCACCATCAAATCCTCCGACGATCTTCTTCGTACTGGACAGTACATCGTCGAGAACCCCGTGCGTGCCGGACTGGTGAGTGACTTGGGGCAGTATCCGCATTGGGACGGAGTCTGGCTTAGAGATTTGAATGACGGATGGGCGGCTAGAGGAAGTACGAATGAGGTTGAAATGACGGGGTTGAAAGGGGTTTCCGACTGAAGTCGGAACTACAGGGGTTGGAATAATAGGTACAAAAGGCGATTGACAGAACTGGCCGCGAGAGCGCGTGCAACTACAGCAACTGATACCGTTTCCGGAAGTACCACTCGATGCAAAGGGCGGCGATGATCAGGCCGAGCAGCCAGATGTTGTCGAACAGGACAAACTCGGAGCGACGTACGACGGTCTTGACGGCAAGCGTCGGAAACGGCGGAATGGCGGCAGTGTCGGCGGCAGCGTAGAACTGCCCGCCGGAGACCTCGCTGATCCGCTTGAGCAGGTCGAAATTGGCAATCTGCGAGAGATCTTCCAGGCTGTATGGCTCGACAATGAACGAAGCTTTCGGGCTGGCGAGTTTCACGCCCTGACGTTCGACCTTGCCGGTGACGGTGTACTCGCCGGAGGGCAGATAATGCAGGTCGGCCGAGTAGAGGCCGGGGCGATCGTAACGGAAGCTGACGACAAGACTATCGTTCGGATTTTGGCTCGACTTAACGACGGCCTCGACATCGGCATCCTCGATCGGCACGTAAGCCTCATCCAGCACACGGGCGCTCAGATTGACGGCTTCGCCGGCGATGAAGATCGGCTTTTCCGGCGTGATCGTGATGCGCTCAACATCCTCACGTGCCACCAACCAGAGCACCATATTTTCGACCAACTGGGAATAAGTCGAATCGGCATCATTGAAACTCTTGGCCAGGAAATCAAGCCGCCAGAAGGGGAAAGCTGAGAGACAGGCGACCTTGCCGGAGCGATAGCGCTGGGCCGCGAAGATCGGCAGATCGGGTTGGTCCGGCGACAGGGCCGGAAGTGCGGCGATGACGGTGGCAGCGTTGGCCGGTTCAGCGCTGAGCAAGTAGCCGGAAAACGGCGGCAGAGCGTTCAACAGGCGCTGGGAGGCGGCGCCATCCTCGGCGAGGCGCACCAGCGGATGAATCCGCCCGCGTTCGGTCAGCGTCATCTGAACTTCCTGACGCACAATTCCCATCGGGCTGGCGGAAAAGCGATAGGGGAAGAGCCCCTCTGGCAGGCGCGTCTTGGGGGTCTGGCCGAATTTCTCGGCGGCCAGAATGAAGATACCTTTGCCGGTGCGGTCGAAGAAGGCGTCGAAGAGCTGCTTGCGATTGGCGAACCAGTCGGCATCGAAATCGTAAAGGATCAGGGCGTCGTATTCATTGAGCCCCTCGATGTTTTCCGGGAAGGCGCTCGTGCCACCGATCTTCTGGTTGGCGGCGATGTAAGAGTCGACCTTGAAGTCGGCCTTGGCGACCAGGGCGCGATGAAGGAATTTGTAATCCCAATTCAGGTAGGCTGCAGCCAGCAGAATCTTAATCTGGCTGGCGCGAATCTTGACGTGCACTTGCTTGGAATTATTCTTTTCCGATTCCTCGTTGGTCTGCACGGGGGTGGAGGCCTCGATAACGAGATCGCCTTCGGCGGCGGGCGCGAATTTGAGTGAGACCGTCTGCTGGCGTCCCTGTCCGATCAGGTCGAACTCCTGCTGGGCGAGGGTGCGTTGGCCCTGGCGCAGGCGCAACGGCAGGCGCAGCTCTTCGAAGCCGCGTGACTCCAAGACGACCTCGACGGGAAATTCCTTTCCCACGAAGCCGACCGGATTGCAGTCGACCTTGACGATGCGGATATCGGGCAGTGGGTTCGGATCCCCGAAACCGATGGTGGTGATCGGGACTTCCAGGCGCTTGGCCTCGGTCACCGGATTCGGACCGAGGTTGGAGGCACCATCGGAGAGCAGCACGACCGCCTGCAGATTTTCGTCGTCGTAGGCGCGCGCCAGTTGCTGGAGCGCGGTGCCAATTGCGGTGACGGGGTAGCCGGTCCCGGCGGGCTTGTCGGGCATCAGCGTATCGGCAAAGGAGTATTGAACGACGCGGGCATCGGACGGCAGGCGGCTTTCGATACTACTCAGGTAATCATCAATCGCTTTGAACTGCTCGGCCGAGTGGCGGTTGGTCGCCATCGAGGTGGAATTGTCAGTCAGGATCGCAACGACCGGGGCCTTGTCATTGGTGCTTTCCCGCACCAGTAACGGCTCGGCAAAAACGAAGAACAAAGCCAGCAAGGCCAGACCGCGCAGGATACCGAGGGCGATGCGGAAGCCGCGCGAGAGCATCGGGTTGGTGCGGCGATAGTAGAAATAAGTCAGGACAACGGTCGCCAAAAACGCCAGCGCGATCAGCCACAGCCACGCCGAGGTGAAGGAGAGATGATAAGTCGTTGCCGCCAGGATGCGAAACATACTGTGATTATACTAATCTCGGGGGAAAAAGATGAGTCAAGAATCGGCTAAACGTCGCGGTTGATCGAGAAGGTGGCCAGCTTCTCTAACGAGGCATAATAGCGATTTTTGGCGAACGGCTTGAGATACGACAGCGCCTGGTCGGCGAGCGACTGCGCGCGACCGTGCGCGTATTCGATGCCGCCGGAGGACTGGATGAAATCGAGCACGCGCTCGAAGCCGCCCTCGGCGACGCCGTCCTCAAGGATCTTGATGATGCCCTTGCGGGTGCGGGTCTGCGACTGGCGGAAGGCGTAAATCAGCGGCAGAGTGATTTTGCCGTTGATCAGGTCATTGCCGATGTTCTTGCCGGTGCGCTGGGCGTCACCGACGAAATCGAGCAAGTCATCGGCGATCTGGAAGGCGCAGCCGGAGTATTCGCCGAAGTTCGCCAGCCGCTTGACCATTTCCTCGGGCGCGCCGGAGAGAATCGACGGGGAAACGGCCGAAGTCTGGAACAGACTGGCAGTTTTGTCGGAGATAATCTTGAGATACTCGTCCTCGGTCAGCTCGTAATTGTGCGCTTCCTCGATCTGGCGCAATTCGCCGACCGAAACGCGCTCGGTCGCCTTGGAGACGCGCTCCAGGATTTCGAGCGAATTCGTCTTGACCAGGAGAGTGAAAGCCTTGGCGAAGAAGTAGTCGCCCATCAGCACCGAGACGAGGTTGTTCCACTTGCTGTTGACGGTCAGTTCGCCGCGGCGATACTCCGACTCGTCGATGACATCGTCATGAAGGAGGGTCGCGGTGTGGATCATCTCGACGGCGAGAGCGGCCTCGACCAGGTGCTGCGACTTGTAGCCGGTGGCCTTGCTCACGAGGAAGGCAAAGGTCGGGCGGAGGCGTTTGCCGCGCGTGTTCAGGATATGCCGGGAAATCGCGAAAATCAGGGGTGATTCGTTCTTGAGGAACTTGACCTCGAGCTTCTGAAACCGCTCGAGGTCGGGCTCGATCGGTTTGATGATGTCCTTGAGCTCAGCGTTCGTAATCACGGTCGGTATTCTATCTGTTTCAGCGGCCGAGGTCAACAGCTTTATGTGATGCGGTTCACGAGGGGGGATTGGTGCACGCGCCCTCACCCCCGACCCCTCTCCCAGAAGGAGAGGGGAGATCGCCGTCGCTCGTGCAGCGGTGGTAGGATAGACGTTCTTGTCTGTCTCTTTCGATGAGTGTCAGATAGGAATGTCCGACCGGCCAGATGGAAAAGTATGCGTGATCGTCGGCCCTCACCCCCGACCCCTCTCCCAGGAGGAGAGGGGCGATTTACGTCATTCCTGCGCACGTAGGGATCCTTGTCGCGGCATGCCCAGTCTTCGCAGGCACGAGCGATTGAACATGGAGCAAAACATCGGCGTATATTATCATATAAAGCACATGATTCGATAAAACTGGAGGGACGATGGAATTACGCAGAATCCTGGCTCACCTCGCAATTGCCCTGACGTTCGTGGGCGTGACGTGGGACTTGCATGCGGCGGCGATTCACGACGCGGTCGCAGCGGGCGACACGCAGCGAGTCAACGCATTGATTGCGGGCGACGCCGCGGCTCTGAATCTTCGCGACGAATCGGGGAAGTCGCCGCTGATGCTGGCGGTGCAACTCGGTCACGCGGAAATCGTCGCGGCCCTGGTCGCTGCGGGAGCCGACGTGAATTTGAGCGACAACAAGAACAGCTCGGCGTTGCATCTGGCGGTTGAGCGCGCCGATACGGAACTCATGGAACTACTGATTCGTAATGGCGCGAACCTCGAAGCGACCGATGATCTACAACGGACGCCGTTGATTCTCGCTGCCGAAGGTGAGGAGATCGGGGTGGCCGAGATCTTGATCGAGAACGGCGCTAACATCAATGCGGTAGCGATGAGAGGCTACTCGGCACTGCTGTGGGGAGCAAGGAATCAGAACGAAGAGTTTGTCGATTTGCTGATCGCTGCCGGAGCACGCCTGGCGCCGGAGACGTTGCCGCGCGCCCTGGAACTGGCCGTGATCGGGGGGCTGGAGAATCTGTTTCGCCATACAGTCGAACTGGGGTGCAACATCGCGGAAGTGAAAGAACGTGATCCCGGCTTGATTTTCCCGGCAGCAGCAGGTGGCTCGGTCGCGATCGTAAAGACACTGGTCGAACTCGGATTTGATCCGGTACAGAGCGATCAGGACGGTTATACGGCGGTTCATGCTGCAGCGATGGAAGGTCGGCTTGAGGTGCTCCTGTACTTCCATGAATTGGGCATGGACTTCAACGACCGCAACCTGAAGGGCGAATCGGCATTCAATGCGGCCATCGCGGTGGGGCAGACTGCGGCTGCCAACTGTCTCGCCCATTGCGGCGCCGACACCGGCGCACCACATTATCCACTTTTCAAGGGCCCTTATATGGGACAGAAACCTCCAGGCGATACGCCGCAAATGTTTTTGCCGGGAATCGTCTCCGGTCATGACCGGGCGCACTCCGCGCTCGTCTTTTCACCCGATGCGATGGAGGCATACTGGACGGAGATGCGCCCGAACGGAGGGGCAGTGCTCTATTCTGACGGCTGGGGAGGAGCATGGACATATCCGCAAGTCGCGGCCGTCGATCGCGATCCAATGTTTTCACCGGACGGCCGGCGGCTCTACTACATCAAGACGAGACCGTATCGCGAGGGGGACGTCAAGGGCGGAGACACCGACTTTAAGGAAGAGATCTGGTATTTGGAGAGAACCGAATCCGGCTGGTCTGAGCCGATCTCGGCCGGCGATGACGTCAATGCCATTGGGCTGCATTGGCCGTGCTCAGTGGACAGGCTCGGGAATCTGTACTT
>JADYYF010000013.1 GCA_020853795.1 Candidatus Zixiibacteriota bacterium | reverse complement strand
CGCGTGGGCGAGTTCAAGGGCGGTGACGGGCGGGTGGCGCTGACCTCGAGCATCGAAAAGTATGAAGTATTTGCCACCTGAGTCGCAGCAGTCGGAAGCAGCCGAGATCGAAATCGACGTTGACACCAAGCCGGGCTGGTACCAGCGGCTCAAAGCTGTGCTGCGGCAGTTCAAGGCTGATCTGCACGGGCCGATTCCCGGCACCGAGGAACTCGGCCGGGGCGGTCGCATCAAAGCTCGCGTCAAGCACCTGGTCAAGCGTTACGGCTGGAAGCTGGTGCTGGCGATCGTGATCTACTACTTGATTCGCGATACCCTGCTCTACATCGTCATCCCCTTCCTGGTGGCCAAGCACCTGCTGGGTTGACATTGCGCTCGTGGCCGCTATATTAGCACCACGCCGGTCGATCATCGTCGGCGCGGATTAGAAAGATCTATGTCAGAAATCGACTCCCAGACATTCGCACAGTCGGCCAAGACAGTTTACGTTGAGACCTACGGCTGTCAGATGAACGAGTATGACTCGGAAATCGTGCGCGAGATTCTGCGGCGGAATGAATTTGTTCTGACCGACACCCCCGATGCGGCCGGAGTCGTGCTGCTGAATACTTGCGCCATTCGCGAGAACGCCCATGACAAGGTGCGGGCGCGCATCGGCGAGTTGCGGCATCTGAAGAAGCGGAACAAGCGGTTGATCCTCGGAGTGCTTGGTTGCATGGCGCAGAATCTCAAAAAGGAGCTGTTGGAGACCAATACCGGTGTCGACCTGATCGCCGGCCCCGACTCCTACAAGGCGTTGCCCGTCATGATCGACCGCGTGCACAACACCGGCGAGAAGGAATTCAAGCTGACGCTGTCGGAGTATGAGACCTACGCCGACGTATTCCCGACCAATCGTCACGGTATCAACGCCTGGGTCGCCGTGATGCGCGGCTGCGATAATTACTGCACCTTCTGCGTCGTCCCGATGACGCGCGGCCGCGAGCGTAGCCGCGACCCGTTCAATGTGATCGAAGAAGTGCGCCAATTGGCTGATCACGGCTTCAAACAGGTCACCCTGCTCGGCCAGAACGTCAATTCGTATACTTTCAAGGGTTTCGATTTCGCCAAGCTGATCACGGCGGTCGCGAACATCGAGGGGATCGAGCGGATTCGGTTCACTTCGCCGCATCCGAAAGATTTCCCCGAGCGGTTGATCGAGGTCGTCGCGACCAATCCGAAAGCATGCAAACATATTCACCTGCCGTTGCAGGCGGGCTCAAACCGGGTGTTAGACGCGATGAACCGCACCTACACGCGCGAACATTTCGTCGTCCTGGCGGAGCGGATGCGTAAGCTGATTCCGGGCCTGGTGCTGACGACCGACGTGATCGTGGGATTTCCGACTGAGACCGAGGCGGAGTTTGAGGAGACCCTGGCGGTTATGCGCGAGGTGCAGTTTGACTCGGCGTTCATGTTCAAGTACTCCGAGCGCAAGGGGACGGTGGCGCAGCGGACGATTCCGGACGACATTTCCGATGAAGTCAAGACCGAGCGGATGGTGCGCCTCGTCGATCAGCAACGACAGATATCCTACATACGCAATCAGGCACATTTGGGGCAGGCGTTTGAAGTCCTTGTCGAGGGATACGGCAAAAGGCCGAGTCAATTGCTCGGCCGCAACGACGGGAATAAGATTGTGGTCTTCCCCGACACCGGCGCCAAACCGGGTGAATTTGTCACCGTCCGCATCGAAGAAGTTACTCCGAATACTCTCATCGGCGTCGCCGTTTAGCCCGAGCCATAAACGAAAGCCGGGACAGCCTTGCGACCATCCCGGCGTTTGGTGATCAGCAGATTGCCGTCTTAGTGCACCGCCACCGCCGGTTTGTTCAAAGAGACCGGAATCGTATAGCGCGTGCCGTCTTTGTCATTGACCGCGAAGGTGAATGACTTCTGGAATTGATCCTCCGGCAGCGTGCTGTTGAGCTTTACCTTGATTTCTTTCGACTGCCCCGGCTTGATCTCGGCATCGGGCAGTCCCACCGCGAAGTATTCGCCGGCATCACTCACGAGGCTGAGGCGTATGGGTGCAGCCGAGACGTTCTTGACGGTCAGTTTTGTCTCCTGCGTCCGGGTCTGCGCTGTCAGCGCGATCTCACCCAAGGACAAGGTCAGCGGAGTGAGCGAGTCAGGGTTTGCATAGGCCTTGCCCTTAAACGTCAGCTGAAAGTTGCCGCGATCAGTGTCGTTGGTGGTCACGGTCGCGCTCTTGGCGAAATTGCCGCTGGCTGCCCTATTGGAGGTGTAGACCAATTCGACGCTGGTGCTGTCGCCGGCAGCCACTACTTCCTTCTTCAGGGGCGCCTTGGTGCAGCCGCAGCCGGGCCGCACGCTGAGAATCTTGAGCGAGTCGGCACCGCGGCTGTGCAGGGTGTAGGCGTGGGAGACCACGGCGCCTGCGGGAATGTAACCGAAGTCGAAGCCGGTGTCATCGATCTGCACCTTAGCGGCGACGGGGGCGGTGGCCGCGTCCTGCGCAAAGATGACCGCTGTGGTCAGCAGCACCAGGAACGCCGTGATGGTGGTGAGTGTTTTCATGGTTCCTCCAGAATAGTTTGTGTATTGTGGGTCGATTAAGTTCATGCTTATGTCGGTTTGCCCGCGCGTGCGAATTCCATCTGTTTCGATCGAGGGTTTTTACGACAACAGCTTTCGTGCCGCCAGCCCGAGGAGACTCGTCGATTCGCGTCGAAAGATCGGCACGATGTTGTCGATCTGGCAGCAGCCGAGGTCAATAATCGCTTTTACCATCAAGCGCACGTCGCGTTCGGTCTTGAGATCGGAGATTGTCAGTTTGCAGGTCTCGCTGCACTCGCCGACGGAGAACTGGATTTGCTTGACGCCGAGCGAGTCGAGCAAGCTTTCGGCCTCGCCTTTCTCCATACCGAGGGCATCCAGCAATGAGGACGCTTTCTCCTGGTTCAAGGCGACATCCTTGCCGACACCGTTGATGGCGATTTCGTAGCCGACTTTTTCACGCACATTGAAGGGTACGATCGCCAGGAGGACCACAGCGGCCGCGGCCGCGATCAATGCCAGGCGCCGCCGCAGGGCCGGTGCGGCCGGGCGCCTGAAGGTGTGGGTAGTTTCAACTTTTTGCCGCATGATTTCCAACGGAAGTGGAGCGGCCGGCTCGACACGTTGTAGTTCTTCAAGGTCTTGCCGCAACGCTTGTTCCGCTGCGATCAGGCCGGTACACGCGGCACACGACTTCAGGTGCTCCAGCAGCTCTTGATCCGCGCGATATTGGGCCGGATCCCAGCGGAAGGCCTCTAATCTTTTTCGGGCTTGGTAGCACAGCATAGCTGTTCGATTTCTCCGTTCATCAGGGTCACTCCACGTTTGCGGCCCAGTTTCAGCAGGCGTTCGCGCATTTTGCCTCGCGCCCGCGACAGGCGCATCTTGACCACCGCCTCGTTCGTTGTCAGCAGGCCGGCCAGCTCTGAAATTTTCCAGCCCTCGAGTTCCGCCAACGTCACCAGAATCCGTTCCTCCGCGCTGAGAGCGTCCAGCGCATACGCCACACGCCGGCGGGCATCGTATTGGTGCGAGGGATCTTCGCCACCAGCCGCCGACTCCAGATCGTAAACACCCGCCAGCACGCGCCGCCACCACGGGCTGGCAAATCGATCGCGATAGGTATTGTTGATGATGCGGTACAGCCACGGCCGGAACACCGCAGTATCACGTAACGCTGCGAAGCCGCGGTAGGCTTTCATGATTGCATCCTGATACACGTCGTCGCCGTCATCGGTATTGCCCACCAGGCGCAGGCAATAGGCGCGCGCCCGTTGATGCTCGCACTCCAAAAGCTCCCAGAATCGACTGGCATAATCATTCACCTGCATAAGAGACAGAATTCGCTGCCAAAAGGTAACAGGAAAATTGTCGAACCTGTCCTGCCGGCTGGGTACTCGCACTTACTGAGCAAGATAATGCATTCCCCTGCTTGAACTTAGGGTGGCCTGGCAGGAGCGAGCCCGGAAGCGTTCAGGCTTGGCCGCCGCCTTAAATCCCGCTATTGTAGGTCTATGCTTTACATGGTTATTGAACGCTTCAAGAACGGCGACATCGCTCCGGTCGGCGAACGCTATCGCAAGATGGGACGCCTGACGCCGGATGGTCTCAACTATGTCGCCAGTTGGCTTAATCCAGGCGGCACAATTTGTTTCCAAATCATGGAATCTGCGAGCCCGTAGTTACTCGATACGTGGATCTCCAATTGGAATGATCTGGTCGATTTCGAAGTGACTCCCGTCGTGACCTCTTCCGAATTCTGGAAGCGACGCAGCCAGAAGGGATGAATGACACTGCGGCGGTTGCGAGGGCATCTTGTTTGAATGAGCTTGGCCGGCGCAGGCAGGCGCGGCGCGATAAGGACTGACGCTGCGGCAAGCCCTCACCCTTGCCTCTCTCCCAGGAGGAGAGGGGAGAACAAGCGCATGCAGAGAGCGGTCGACGAGTTCGAAAGCAGAGTGCTTCGTCGCGGTGGGGGGAGGAGGGAGCGTTAAGTGCAGGTTCGCTCCTCGCAATGACACGATGGGGGCTGGCGTCAGTGAGGCAATGGTCGGTCGAGAGGGAGAGAACCGGAGGCTGCAACGAATGATTTGGCGTAGACGTGAAGCCGGTCACCTGGCGTTCAGGGTTGGGAGGACTTGATCCGCAATCGGGAGGGACATGACTCCTGGCTGCCAATGAGCAACGCCGTCCCGCGTGTACGGGACGGCGCTTTAATATCGGTCAAATTAGGCAGGTACCGGGCGAACGCGATTCGGCCGCCCAGCTGTCAACGTCGATGGAACTAACGGTCGCGACGGCCGCCGCCGTAACCACCGCGGCCACCGCCGCCGCCACCCGGACGACGATCGCCACCGCCACCACCGCCGCCCATGCGGGGGTTGTTCTCACGCGGGCGCGCTTCGTTCACATTCAGCGTCCGGCCGAGGAATTCCTTGCCGTTCATGCCGGCAATAGCCGCCTGCGCTTCTTCTTTCGTCGCCATTTCAACAAAGCCGAAGCCGCGGGGTTCGCCCGAGAACTTGTCCTTGATGATGGTGGCACGGGCAACATTGCCGAAAGCCGAAAAAGCGTTCTTCAGATCCTCTTCCGTTGCCTGACGTGACAGATTGCCTACGAAGATGTTCATCTCTCTCTCCTGTTTGGTCTGCCGCAAAAGAATTGCGATGGCAAGGCGCAAGCCCGCGGCAAACAATTGTTGGTGCGCACTATTGCGCTACGTCTCCGGGAATTAATTGTGGTCGGTGTTACTCTCTACTTGGACAGGTTCTACCTTAAACAAATAATGTGGGAGACTTGTGGTCACACATGGATAGATTATCGTCCGATTTGATCCCTGTCAATAGCATTTTTGTTTAATTTCGCAACGCGATCGGGGTGGAATGCGCAAAGAGCCCGCAATTACTGCCGCAAATCGACGCGGCCCCGGCGCTCAAGGTGCCACAATCCGGCCCAACGCTTCCGCATCACCTGAAGCCAAGGCTGTTTCCAGGGCTGTCAGGAATTCGGCAACCCTGTCCGGTTCGATCCCGGCCGCGGCGAAGTGGTTGGCTCCCGCGATCTGAAAGTCGATTGGGCCGGTGCCGGGCAGCTCGTAGCGCGAGTTGTAGCAGATCGCCAAATCGAGATCTTCCAGGGGGCGAAAGGCGAATTCGGACCAGTCAAAATACGCTCGCCATGAGAGTGGGAGCAGGCTGATCAGGTTGGCGAGGAAGCGATCCGTGTACCCGGAGTTCTTGTCACCGAAGGCAACCAGTCGATCACCGCTAAGGAGCCGGCGAAGTGGGGTCAGGTAGTCATTCTCCTGGAGCTCGGCCAAGCAGGGTGACAAGTTCGGCTCCGCTTGTACGAGGGGCACTTCGACTTCCCGCTCCTGTGACAATTCTGCCGACGTCCCCGAACTGACTAACTGCTCCGCTACTGGATGGAGATCGCCCCGTAGTTCAACAAATTGATCTTGCGTCAGGATAGCCGTATGGCGCAGCAGCGCCCCCCAGCGACCGGAGAAGTCCTTGCCAAATTGGCTCACTTTCGTCAACGCGCACAGCGGAGTCTCGCCCGCACGGAACCACCTAACGGTCAGTGATGAGACGAACTCTTCATTCTTGCAGTCACCGAATTCGTTATAGAGTTCAAGCAGCCATTGTTCGAGGTCGGCGTCGATGCCGGGAGTCTTGAAGACAACCTGCTGCGAACCAGGGAGATCGGGGAAGGTGCCGTAAATCAGATGATCGAGCTTCATCCACTGTTAAATCTGCGGTACTGAAGGCGGCTTCGGGGGTGTACCCGACTTTCGTTTGACGATCAGGTTGTAGTCGCGGCCGAAGTCGAGCCGGACGCCGGTTTCGAGCTTCGGATAAAACGTCTCGATCGGATTCTCAAACGGGGCCTGTTCGTAACGAATCGACTGGTCGGTCAGGTCGAGCCACTTGAACGTCACCGGTGCGTTGCCCACGCCCGTGATTTTTTGACTTACGGTCGGTGTCCCGCTAAAATTGGAGAACTCGACATAGGGATCAGTTCCAATCTGGGCCACGACCTGCGACCGATCGCGCAGGCCCTGAATCGTCAGTTCGATTTCGAATTTCTGCTCCGCGACCGCGGTGCCGCCGGACTTGAACTGCTCTTGCGCGCCTTCGACCTTCTTGACGAAGGCGGGATCGAGGCTGTCGGCGGGGTGCTTCTGCCAGAATTCCGTCATCTTCGTATCGAACGCCGCTTGCTGTTCGCCGGGCGGCAGCTTGCCAACGTCGTCGGCGATTTTCTTGTAGTCCTTTTTGGCTGCATCAGTAGCCGCTTTGTACGGTGAATCTTCCGCAACCTCCTCAACCAAAGGTTTGGCGTCGGCCGAGACCTGGCTTTGGGTGAACTGCTGGCGCGCCTTAGCGTAGTCGATCATCGGCTTGGCACCGAAGAATTCCGCCACCGGCATTCGTTTCAGGTAGTCGTCGAACTTGCTCTTGATGATGTTGGCCGTCGCCTGGTCGATCGGCTGCGGTCCCGATATAAAAGCCTTGTTGTAGCCGTCCTCGGCCCGCTTCAACTGGTCGTCATAGATAAACGCAACGTGGTACAGGTTGAAAGCGCTGTAGAGCGCCATCCAGACGATGCTCAGTCCGATCACCCACTTGGTGATCCGCCACCAGAACTGCTTGCGTTTGTTGAAGAGAATCCGGTTAAACGACCAGACCAGCGGATCGGGGACGCCGGAGGGGGTAATTTCGCGCGGCGGTTGTACAGCGCCCGCAGCTACTTTCTCCAGTCCACCGGTCGCGGTAACGAAGAAGAACTGGAAGTCGAGATTGTAGGAGGTCATCGAGTCGATCAAGTTGGCCAAAGTCCGCGTGACCCGTTCGCATGAGCGCGCCCAGACCTCGCCGAAGCGACGTTGATTGACGGTGGCCAGCCCCTTGATGAACGCCGAAACCGATTTGCCCTTGTGTACGGCGGCATTGGCCGGGATCAGTTCCACCGGATTTGACGGCGAGAATCCTTCCAGGAAGTCGGCTTTGGTAATCACGATGCCGATCGGGACCTTCTTCGGCGCACAGTCGCGCAGGTCGTTGATAATCGTCTGAAACGCGGCGATTTGTTCGCGCAGCAGGACGTCGGTATCGAGCACCGAAGCGTCGATAAAGAAGAGGGCCGCGCGGGCGTACGGGAAGAAGCGAGCGAATTGTTTGCGCAACCCACCGGGCTCGGCGATCGAGAGCGTTTCGCCCTTGTAGTCGACGGTGTAGAACTTGATGCCCTTGCGGATTGACATGTCGAGGCCGAATTTGAGCACGCGCGTCTCGGAGGTCATCGTCGGGAACTTGCGCTCGCCTTCGATTTCGACCTGTCGCCCTTCCTTGATCTTGATCTGTTTTCCCCGCATCAGGTTGTAGTTCTCGATCAGCGCCGCCGCGGTTTCGTTGTCGAGCGGCGAAAGCTTGTACTCCGGATTGCCCTTGAGCAATTCGTAGAGCACCGAGAAATAGACGGTCTTGCCGGCATTCGAATGCCCGAACACGAGGACGACGTTGTCGTCCGGCTGGAACGGGATATCGGCCGCGCCTTTGGCCGGCGGGGGTACCGCCGAGGCTTTCTTGAAGATGCCGAAAGCTTTCTTGATCAGTCCGATCGGATTCAAGCTCATTGCGCCCCCTCATGTTTGGATGACATCAACTCCGCGGCCTTGTCGCGGTGCACTTTCTCCCACGGCTTACGGATATTCAGCGCTCCATAGATGAAGGCCGCGCACAGCACCAGGTACACGATGTAGACGGGCCAGCGGTTGCGGAAGACGTGGAGCACGAAACGCCAGTTGAAGACCGAGAAGACGGCATTGCCGAGGGCGCCGAAGAAATGCTTGAGCCCGCGCAGAATCGCCGATTCGCCTTTGTAGATTTCGTGCGTGCGCAGATACCAGGCAGCGAAGTCATTGTGTTCGGAGATGGCACGCAGTTCGTCGGCCGGCGCGAAGGTGCGGATTTCGTCTTTGCGGCCCTTCTGATTCAGCGCCGCGATATGCAGCATTTTTTTCTGCCAGGTATCGGAGCGGACAATGCGCGTGGCCGAGACATTGATCTGGTCGGATTCGCGGAAGTTGACAGCGATTTGGGCGGTGCGGTGCAGCACCAGGGTACGGAAGTCGCGTTCGCGTTTGCCGAAGCTGCGGATTTTGCTGCCGAAGACCAGCGGGGCGATCACCTGCTCGACGAACTGGCTATCGTCGACGATACCGCGCAGTTTTTTGGCGGCCAGGAACGCGTTCTGGCATTGCTGGGGGGGCCGCCGCACATACCAGAAGTAGAGCGCCATGAGATTGGCGACGACCAGCGTCACTGCCTGCGAATTGCGCGGGACGGTGTTGATTCGTTGTTTCAGGTGCTCGTCGATAGCGAGGCCGCCATCCCGGGACAGGTCGAGACGATCCAGTTCGGCAAAATAGCTTTCACAATCGCGGATGAACGTGTCGGCGGAGAAGTCCGCTTGCTGACGCTCGTAGCGGTTGAGCTGGACAAAGATGGAATTGATTAAGGCCTTGAGTTTTTCCGACATCCCTGTTTACCGCGCTCTGGAAAAGATCGAGACGTGGTTCATTTTCACCGCTTCCAATGCGGACCGATCGACATCACCATCGATAATTATGTTGAGCCGGTCAAGTCTTGAACTCTTGAGCGGGAAATATTCATTGGGTTGGATCAGCCAGAAATCTGGATCGGTGACATCCTCAACCGGCTTGCGCGCCACGGAGGCGGCGGCGATATCGTCCACTTCGTTGGCGCCAAGATAAATGATCACGTTGGCGGCATACTGCATCGGCAGCACTTTTTTGTGCAGCCTGACGATGACGTCCTCGGTGCCGCGGGGATCGACGCCGTCGATGATGATGTGATGGCGATTGTTGCGGAACGAATACTTGACTGCGCCATGATGCTGGATCAGGAAGCGGTAGCCGTCGCGCTCGATCGCATCGCCGGTGCGGCCGGCGGCGCCGGAAGCGTAGTAGCTGAGGATTGCGGCGACGAAGCCGAGGACGCGTTCGGTGTCATTGAAGAACTGCGTCATTTCCTCATAGCCATAGGAGCGCGTCTGGTAGTCGCGCAGCTCCGGCAGGATATTGCCGCCATTGAGTTCGCCTTTGTCAGAGCCGATCGTGGCGGTCCGGACGTACTCGCGCAGTTCCGGGTAGATCAGAAAGCTTTGCTGGAAGCCGCCGACGAACCCGGCGAAGAAGTTCATCAGCGACCGTGCCGGAACGCCGCTGTGGTTATCGAGAATGACGTTGTAATTGAAACCCAGGCTGTGCAGGAGATTTTCGGTCTGAAGGAAGACGCCGCGAATGATTTCTTCCTCGCCGGCGGCCGGACGGCTCTTGGTCTTCATGCGTACTTCGGCGATGGCCGCCACGCCGGCGCGCTGGATGGCGTCCAACAGCTTGCGCAGATTGTCCATGCGCTGCAAGACAGCCTTGCCACAGGTGGTGCTCATCACGGCGGGCACGAAGCCTTCGTCCAGGCGCACATCATCGCCCTCGCGCACGATCTCGGCGATCTGCAACCCGGCCGTCGCGGAGAGACTATCCGACGGTGCGGTTGTCAGGCTCAAGCGCGGGACCTGGTAGGGCTGGCGGCTTAAGAGCTCGCCCGCCAGCGGGTCGCCAAATTGCGTGCGTTCAGTCGGGGAAGCGTACAGGAAGACGGGAATCCGCTCCCGTTTCTCCTTGCTGAGATCGAAGCTCAACTCGACGGTCTTATGCTTGAGGAAGGCGTCGTTGACATTGACCAGACTGCCGTTGGGAAGAATCGCGGTGCATTTCATCACCGTGACGGTCGCGGTCGGACCGCTGCGCCGCAGTTGGACCTCGAGCGGTTCGGTTTTACTGGCGGCACCTTTGGCCAGGCCGTAGCCGGGCGCGAGCGCCATCGTCCCCGCGCGCTGCAGATTGTAAACGAAGTCGGCTTCCTGATTGAAATGACGGCTTGTGATCAGCATGCCGTCGATCCAGTTGACGCCCCAGACGTTCAGATCATCCATGTATCAGACCCATACAGATTAAGTGCCCGCAATATATCCCGCTACACCGTCTCCCGCAAGTAAGATGAGAATCCGAGGAACGCGCTGTGCGGCTCATCACCTATCACAAATATCGACAAGCCCGGTTGAAAATGAAAACGCAATTCCGAACGCAAGTGTGCCGGTCGGAACAGGGTTAGCAAGTTGTTCGCGATCACGCGGCGCCGCCCGGTCGGCGCGAACTCCGGGATATCCTCCGCCGACAAGTCGCTGACGTTGACGCGAAACGTCGAGAAATTCTCTTCAAATTCCGAGCCCGGATAGAAGTCGCGGCCCAGATAACTGTTGGTTTGTCCGAGGCGCGAGTAGTATTCGGCGGGAATGGACTCGAGTGCCGGGATGTTTTCTTCGATCGCGACCGGTTTGCGCAGAAAGGCGGGCAAGATCCGTTCATAGAGCAGCCGCCGTCCGAGAAAATAGGGCGCGAAGAAGCGCAGCAACAGCAGGTATTTGCGATCCTCCTTGCCGAGGGTGGGCAGGTCGCCGCCCAGACTCTCCCAGTAGAGCAGTTCCGCATCGTTATCTTCGATCGCAAACAGCAGCTTGAGCCGAAGCAGATAGAAGGCGATCCAGTGCCGATAGGTGATCGTGTCGAACGCGCTCCAGAATTCCAGGTACCGGTCTTCCCACACACCGGGATGATGATCGGATTCTTCCAGCTGCTCGACGAAAAAGCCCTGGGGGAAGTGATTTTTGAAAGAGGGCAAGTAGGCAAAAATGATGCGTTCGTCGCGGCGCGCCACCCGGGAGGTCACCGTGCGGATGGTCTCGATATCGGAGAAGAAGTTGCCATGCGCCTCGAGGCTGACGAACCAGAACTGGCCGGCTTCGATCCCCAGTGTGTGCAGCAGCAGGCTGAATTCCGAGAGGCGAGTACGCTCACGGATGCGATAATCGGGAGTGACAAAGCCGGTATTCATCAGGCAGTCACCAGCCGCGCCGCCAAGTGGAGATTGAGCGGCGTATAGCTATCCAGGTATTGGCCGAGACGCTGCATCAGGTACTTTTGTTCTTCCGGCGACAGTTTGGTGTCCGAGCGCAACGCAATGTCGACGATCACCGAAGGAACCAGTCCGCCGCGCGTCCGCGTGACGCCGCGGACGGCCTTGGCCGAGTCGATACGGCTGTCAAAGTTACGCGCGAGGAATTCGATTTCGCCCTCCGAGAGGGCAACGCCGTGATTACGCAGGAAGAAGCCGGTCATGCGCCGCAGCTCTTCGTCCGACTTGGCGTCCGACCCGCCTGCCGAGCTGATCAGATTGCGCGGGGAGTGCAGTTGGGGATGATCCCGTACCAGCCGCAGTTCGGTTTCGGCGCCGATGCCGTTGCCGTCCGCGCCTTCGGTCAGCGCGTATTGTACCACCACGAAATCCGGCGGCTCTTTGCCGGTGGCTTCGAAGTTCAAGGCGATTTTGACCGCTCCTTCTTCCTCGATCACCGTGTATTTATGCGGATTAGCGTAGGTGGTCAGATCGAGGTGGTCATAGTATTCCTGATCGCGTGAATCCCAGACCCGGTCGATGGAGAACAATTTCTTGGTGAGATCCTCACCTTCGTTCTGATACTCGAACAGGTTGATCTCCAGCGCCGGCTGGCCCATGGTATACTTATTGAGATGCGCCTTGCGGCGGTTAATGAGCAGCAACGTGTTGGCGTCAAAGTGGACGAAGCGGCGCAGGTCGCCGACTTTCTCGTCACGGGCCAGATCAACCTTCAGCCAGACCCGCGGTGTTGCCAGCTTGCTGAAATCCAGGTGGGCGAACTTCTGGTGAATCGCCGGTGGAATCGGCATCTTCTCGGCCGCCTGCAACAGCTCACCGGGCAAGTAGACGAAATTCTTGGCGGGGGCCAGATAGTGTTTGAAATGCCAGAGCAGTTTGCCGGAGGTCAGAAAGTCGCTGCTGTAAAGGCGGCTCTGGAAGTTGGTTTCGACTTCCAGTTCGCGAATATCGAGGTGTTTGAATATCTCGAGACGATCCTGATATTCGCCCGGTTTGACGCCGGCACCCTTGTTGCCGACCACCTGCCACTCGACCCAGTTGAGCATGTGACCGGCTTCCGCGTCGGGACCGGTATAGAGGGGCAGTCCGGTGATCTCGGTCAGCGGTAGTCCCGCCTGCAATCCGATCCAGATCGTTCCGCCCAATTGCGGCGGGGCGTTGCGCTTCATCGTGCGGTAGGCCGGCGAATCGAGCGCTTCCTCCCACTTGTCCGCTTCCGGCGGCAGCACCTTGAGGACGCGGAAATACTCACCGGAGGTAAAAAGGACGACGTCGGCATAGACATCGAGAATCTCCTGCCCGTAGAGCGGATAGAAGGAGTACTCGCGCGGATAGGCGCCGCCCAGGGTGCAGGCGAACTCCAGATCGGTATCGATCCAGGCGCGGCGGTCCGTGCAGCGGCAGGAGAGCATGGTAAACGCCGGCACGGGTCGTCGAATTCCGGTCACGAAGAAATTGCTGATGAGAGAGTCGATGACATCCTGGCCGGCGCGCTTGAGTTTGTCCTCGGTGCTGGTGGTGTGGAAGGCAAACGCCTTCAGCATCAGCAGCAGCGCCGGATCCATCTGTTTTTCGCCGGAAGGGACCTGATAGCCCCAGAACTTCAGGCGGTCGATCATTTCCTGATAGACGCGTTCTTCTCGATCAGTCCACTTCTCCGCCACTTTGCTTCCTCTCAGATTTCCCAGGACAAATCAAAGCGTTGGTTGCCGGGGCCGGTGCCGGTGACGCGACAGACGAAGGTTGCCGTGGGCGTGGAGACGTTGTCGGAAATCGACACGTTGACGACGAGGCCGAGGTACTGCCGGAATTGTCGGAGCACGTGATTGCGCACCTCGACTTTGAGGTCGTCGTAATATTCCGGCGTGAACTGCGGCGAGCGGCAACCGAATTCCGGATCGGGGCGATAACTGCCCAGTTCCGTTTCCAGAAGGAAGCGGGCGAATTCGGCGATGCCGGTCGTGCGCACGAACCGGTTGTCGCGGAGTTCTATGGGTACCCGAACTGCTTCGTTGGCCATCGTTTAGTTGAGCTTGATCAAACCACCCTGCACATTGACCATGGCACTGCCCTTGACGTCGGTCGTCGCGCCTTCCAGTCCGGCCTGGCCGTTGGCTTTCAATTTCATGTTGCCATTGGCGGTGGCGTCGACGCTCATGCCGTCGATCTTGATTCCCTGCGCGGCTTTCATCGAGGCGTTCTTGCTTTGGGACTCGATGGACACGTCGTCCTGGGCTTTGATCGTAAAGGCCTTGCCGGCCTCCATGCTGATATTTTCCTTCGCCTTAAGCACTATATCTTTATCGGAAGTAATCGTAATTGTATTCTTGTCGGATTCGATCACAATCGAATTCGCCCCGGTCTTGTCGATGATCTTGATCGCTTCCTGGCCCGATTTGTCATCGAAAATCAGCTGGTGCCCCGAGCGGGTATAGATGATTTTGATATCGTTGTCGTCGCTATACATTTCGCTGCGGGGCATATCGGTGCCGTTCCATAACGCACCGATGACCACCGGGTGCGTCGGGTCGCCGTTTTCGAAAATGACCATGACCTGGTCGTCGATTTCCGGCATAAAGTACATCCCGCGGTCACGCCCAGCGTACGGCATCAGCACCGGGGCCCAATCGCTTTCCATCATGCTGCCGGAGTCGCCCTCAGGGACGTAATACTGCAGCTTGATCCGCCCCAGTTTGTCCGGATCCTTGTTATCCGACACCACGGCCGGAAACGGGTCCATTCGCCGGGCATAGGTTTCGGCACCGCGCCAGCTCGGCACTGCCGCCTCCAGCGGCAGCACTTCGAGAACGTTATAGTAGCCGACTTCCGCATCGACCGTATGGCGCACGGCTTCGACGAAATAGATACCGTTGTAGGCGCTGCCGGCGTCGCTCAGTTTGACCGTATCGCCGACCTTGATGCTGGGCACATTGCACTGAATGGTACCTTCGAGCAAACCGGCGACGGCTTCCTGCCCGTCGGACAGTGCCTGGAGTTTGACTTCGTTCTGATGGAAGTCGGCCTCCGCCATGCCGTACGAGGTTCCGCTCGACAACGACCGAGAGCCGCTGAAGGCTTTCTGCGCCAGGGACGAGAACGAGGTTGCCGTTGACTGCTGCCCGGTGAAAGCCGCCTTCTGCGCGCGGTCCCAGCCAAACGCTTTGTGATTCAACTGCTGGGCGCTCAGTTTGAAATCGATGCTGCCGACGTTTTTGCCCCAGAAGATTTCGGCCTGATTCCTCGTGGCCGCCGGGCCGATGCTCAATTTCCGGCCGTCGTAGTAGAGCCAGCTGTCACTGATGCTGACGTGCGACACCAGGAATTCCCAGTCGGTCTCATTCCATTGGACGAACTGCTCCGGTTTGTGCGAGGCATCGCCGCTGAGTTGCACCCCGGCCATCTCGAGGCCGGCGTCCTGTACGAGCTGATTGGCGATGTCGCTCCGGCTCAGCTGTTTGTGGGTTACGAATTTGTTGCGGAAGTCCAT
>JADYYF010000012.1 GCA_020853795.1 Candidatus Zixiibacteriota bacterium | reverse complement strand
CGGCAACGAAGCGGTGTTCTTCCCGAACATCAACAACGGTTTCGCCAGCCCGAATGCCGGCACCCGCGGCGTCCGCGCCGTCAACTTTGCGAACAGCACGGTGTGGGTGAACTCGGCAACCGACGCGGCGAACAACAACGTCTTCAACTCCCCGGCCACTACGTGCGATCAGTACGTGATGTATGGTGGTTATGACCTGATCGGTTATGACTACTTCTGGGGTATTTTTGATGCGGCCACCGGCGCGAAGTTAATCAACTACGTCGTCAGCGGCAACATCATGGGCACGGCGATCGCCAGCGGTTCGGACGGCAATGACTACATCGTCACGGCCATCCGCAACGGCAACGATGCCCTGTCCGGCCGCCTGTTGTGCTTCACGAATGACGGTCCGCGTCCGCGTCTGAGCATCCCCGAACCGCTGGTTGTCTTCACGGGTACCAATACCTCAGAAGCTTCCCCGGTTCAGAGAACCGACAACGACGCCGTCGTCAACACGGGTTGCGCGACGTTGAACGTAACTGCGACTCTTGAAGCCGGCGCTCCGCCGACGGCTCGTCGTCAGATCACCGATGTGCATCCGGCCCTGGCCAGCGCGGCGCAGAACCTCGCGGCCAACCTGGTGGACTACTCGGTTGAATCGATGATGGGACGCGTGGGCCGGTCGCTGCCGACCAAGGGTGCTTCGATGTTTGAAGTCACGGCTGATGGCGAGACGATCGAAAAAGCGATTGTCAACGTGAAGCCGGCGATGGCGAACTCGGAGCGTCTGGCCCCGCCGTCATGGGTTAGCTGGATCCTGCCGCTTTCGGGTGGCGCGACCGTTAACTTCATGGTCCCGGGTGGCGGCAATCAGGACTTTACGTTTGAGTTCGATCGCAGCGGAATGAACTTCCTTGCCCCGAACTACTACTATGTGTTAATCGACTCGGATGATCCGGACTACTTCGTTGAAGAGTCTCCGCAGCCGAGCCCGCAGGCCGTGATTGAGTACCAGATTGCGTACGAGTATTGTGCGAAAGACACAAGCCGTATCGATTTTGGTACTGCCGGTTCGGCCTGGGCCACCAACTATGGCGCCATCGCCGACGGCAACGTCAACTTCGAATTCTCGCTGGATTCGAGCACTGACGGCGCTTACTCGTACGAAGGCACCATGTTCTTCATGACGTCGATGGACGACGCTGCCTGGAACGTGTTTGGCGGTATTGAAGCCCAGTACCTGTACCCGTTCTATGTCGGCCCGTTCGTCAACGGTGATTGCGGTGGTTGCGATATCGGCGTTGCTCTCCCTGTCGAATACACGACTAATAACGGTGCGACCTACGCGCCGACTATTGGTGACATCTGCACCTTCGCGATGATTGACTCGTTGCAGGGTATCCTGAACGCTCACCAGGCTGGTCCGTCGATCGGCTTGTTGATCGATACCCGCGAGATCGGCACCTACGGCGCCGACTTCGCCGACTTCGCGTTGTTCGTCGTCGATATTAACGAACGTAATGGCAACCCGATCAGCGGGCTGTATTACGGCTCCTTCATGGATTGGGACATTGGCACTGACGGCGGCGCCGGTAATGCGGCGAAGGGTTACGTCTACCAGATCGACGGCGTGGAAGCGCGCGGCTTTATCGGCCTCCCGCAAGCCGGTTCGTACTGGCCGGACGGCACCAAGACCGACCCGATGTACAATGCTCACGTCCTTGAAAATTCGCTCGTTGTGTATCCGACCGCTCCGTGCTCCGACTGCTTACCGGATTCGTTGTATGCATTCGTGAACAACGTGGCGGAAGGCGCTGTGGTCGTCGATCCCGACGGCACCGGCCCGGATAAGTCGACCTTGGCGACCTTTGGTAAGGCGAACATCGCCGCCAACGGCACCAAGACCTACGGCTTCGCGATTTACGGTCTGGACAACTCGGCCGACCCGAATGGCGACACCGAAGCGATGGCGAAGTTCATCAACAAGTACGCCGGTTTTGCTCGCGGTGACGTGAACAACGACGACTTGATTGATCTGCGCGACCTGGTGAAGCTGAGCAACTACGTTGCGACCGGCACGCTGGGCCCGACGCCGTTCAAGCACCTTGGCGATGTCAATAACGACGGTGTGATTGACTCCGCTGACTGCGCTTACCTGGCTGCGTACTACTTCAACGGTGGTGCGCCTCCGAAGAGCGCGTTCATGTTCTAATTCTGACAGTCATCTGTTAGGATAGATCGCAGGGGTCTCGGCAACGAGACCCCTGTTTTATTGCGGCCGGCACTCGGAAACGCCGGTCACGCTTCTGTTGCGGCTGGAACTGCCGACCTCTATAATGTGTTGAAGAGTAAGATATGCCGGTCAAGGTCGCCGAATCTGTAGTCAACGATATCATCAGCCTGGTCGCGCGCTTCGTCGCGGTCGACGGCTACTATACGCGCCGCGACGAGGTGAACATTCGCGCCTCGCTCGATGCGGCGGTCGCCGATTGGAGGCCGCAATTGGCGCACGAGCTGGCCGGGCGGGGATATGCGCTGAGTTCGCATATCAACGGCCAGTCCGCGCATCTGCAGGTCTACCCGGCGGGCCGGCGGATTCCGTGGCTGAATATCCTGCTGTTCCTGTTGACGGCGGCATCGGTGGCGATTGTGCCGGGGCTGTTTACGGACGGCACGCGCATCTTTCGTGAGACCGAGGTTTTCCTGCACTGGCAGAAATTTTCGATTCCGCTGCTTTCGATCCTGCTATTTCACGAATTCGGGCATTACCTGGCGGCCCGACGGCGCGGCATACGCGTGTCGCTGCCGTACTTCCTGCCTGCGCCAACGCTGATCGGCACGTTCGGCGCCTTCATCAAGTCGAATTCGCCGTTTCCCTCGCGCCGGGATTTGATGGAAGTCGGGGCTTATGGCCCGATTGCCGGCTTCGTGGTGGCGGTGATCACGCTGGCGATCGGACTGGCGGATGTCACCTACCGCTTGACGCCGCCCGAGCTGCAGGCGGGCATGTTGGTGGAACCGCTGATCATGCGTGTCCTGGAGGGGCTGATCTGGACTCACGCCTCGCCGGAAGGCTACAACATATTCCTGCAGGACAACCCGATGCTGTTCGCGGCGTGGGTCGGCATGATCGTGACGGCGCTGAATCTGCTGCCGGTCGGACAATTGGACGGCGGGCATATCATCTACTCGCTCTCACCGCGCCTGCACTACTGGATTTCGCGGCTGATGTTCCTGGCGATGATCGGATTCGGTTTCATGTGGGAGGGCTGGTGGATCTGGGCGGCGCTGGTGTTTTTCGTGATCCGCTTCGGTCATCCGCCGACGCTGAATGATTACGAGCCGATTGACGGCCGCACGCGCTGGGTCGGGATCACCGCGCTGGCGATCTTCGTACTGACGTTCTCGCCGATTCCGTTTTAAGATTGACTGCTAAGTCGTGGGGGATGCTGCCGGTTGCTGGTCAAGATCGGCGACAAAATTGTAGATCGTGTCGAGCTTCTCGCGGCTCTTGTGAATTGCTTCGATGAAGATATCGACGACTTGCGGGTCGAATTGCCTTCCGGCGAAATCCTTTAGCTCCTGCACCGCCGCCTCGATGCTCTTGCCGCGGCGATAAGGGCGATCGGTGACGATCGCATCGAAGGTGTCGGCAACGGCCAGAATCCGGCCTTCGATCGGAATCTCTTCCGCCTTCAGTCCGAGCGGATAGCCGGAGCCGTCCCATTGTTCGTGATGCGACATGATATAGGGCAGGCACGGTTTGAGGAACGGGATGCCTTCGATCATGCGCGCACCAACTTCGGTGTGGCGTTGCATGATCACGCGCTCTTGATCGGTGAGCCGGCCCGGTTTGTTGAGGATCGAGTCGGGCACGCCGATCTTGCCGATGTCGTGCAGCGAGCAGCCCATCGTCAAGGTGAAGATCCGCTCATCGTCCCAGTCCAGTTCTTTGGCGATCAGTTCCGCCAGATAGGTGACGCGCACGGTATGGCCGGAAGTGTAGCGGTCGCGCGCTTCCACGGCGTTGGCCAGCGCGATGATGGTCGATAAGTAGGCCTTTTCCAGATCATCGTAGAGTTTCGAATTGGAAATGGCATAGGCCGCCTTGGACGCGATCACCTTCAGGCACTGCAGTTCCCCGGTTGAAAATTCGCGATAGAGGCTGTTGCGGGCGATATTGAGCAGGCCCAGCACGCGCCCCCGCACCAACAGCGGGCATGACAGCAGCGACTCCACACGGGCCTGATTGGCGGCATCATTGAGCGCCGGGTTCTCGAAGTAGATATTTTCAATCTCGATTACCCGTGATTCCGCGGCCGCTTGCGAGTGGCGAGTCTTCCCTTCGAGGAACGGCCGATCGACGGCAACGTCGGGCACGGTTTGGATGGCCTGCAGGATGAACTTCGTCGGCAGGGTCGGTTCATAGAACAAGATCGAAGCGCCGTCGGCGTTAAATTCTTTAATCGTGAGACGCAGGACCTGGTTGAGCGCCGAGCCGAGATGAATTGTCGAGCCCATCGCCTCGGCGATCTTGAAGAGCGCGAGTTGCTCTTTCAGGTGGATATTCTCGCGCGCCAGCATCTGCTTGCGCAGACCGCGTTCAATCGTCGCCAGCAGGTTGTCGAGTTTGAACGGCTTGACGATGTAATCGTACGCGCCGTGCTTGAGGGCCT
This sequence comes from Candidatus Zixiibacteriota bacterium, assembly GCA_020853795.1. Taxonomy (NCBI): domain Bacteria; kingdom Pseudomonadati; phylum Candidatus Zixiibacteriota; species Candidatus Zixiibacteriota bacterium. Next base: position 2,879 of record JADYYF010000012.1, on the reverse strand, counting down.
CGATGGCGTTTTCCATGGTCGGGTAGCCGGTCATCAGCACGACGATCGTATCCTCGGAGCGTTCGAGCGCAGCCTCAATCATCTGCATGCCGGAGTATTCGCCCATCATCAGGTCGGTGAGCACCAGGTCGAACTGGCTCGATTTCAGCAGCGCCAGAGCCCGGGCCGGGTCGCTTTCGGCGATCACCCGAAAGCCGTCGTGCACCTGGATCATCTCCTTGACGACATCGCAGACGACCGGTTCGTCGTCGATGACGAGTACTCTGTGCTTGTGAATCATGTCCCTCTGGTATTCTCGGCCTTAGTCCCCGAATCGGTAAGTAGTGACGAATTCGCGCTTTCTTCGTGCGTTGTTCTCCAGAAGTATCGTCCGCTTTTCCGCCGCACATAACTGTTTCGCCTGTGCAAATGTTGGCTGATCGCGGTCGATGTGCGAATTTCGTGCATACCAACTTGACACAGCCGCCGATATTATTAATAGTAAGTTCTATGAACATCACCCGCACTGACCTGATCATCCTGTCGTTCTTGTCGGAACAACCGGCACACGGCTGGGAAATCGACCGCCGCCTCGTCGCGATCGGCGCCGATTTGTGGGCCGAGTATTCGCGGCCGAATCTCTACTATGCGTTGCGCAAACTCGAGCGCGCAGGACTGATCGAACGGATCAAGAGCACCGATCATGCGCTGCGCAAGCCGTACCGTGTCACCGGCAAGGGGACGGCCGCGCTACGCGAGCAGGCGAATCTGGAACAAATGTTCCAAAGCAAAACCTACTTCGATTTCGACCTGTTCATGGGATTCGCCGCGCAACTGCAGACGAAGGAGATTTCGTTTCAGGCGCTGCTGGAGCGGCGGCAAGAGGACTTGGAGCGCGAACTCGACCGCGCCCAAGAGTTGTGGCAGAAGTCTGAAATGGCGCCGCGCTTCCCCTTCGGACGGCTCGCCGCGATGCGGCACCGGATCAAGTTTCTGAAATCGGAACTGGAGTTCCTCAAGTGGCTCGCGAAGAACATCCCGGAGGACTGGGAATCACTGAAGTGAGTCTCCCGCTCGTTATTTCACGGCGTGCTGGCTCGCGCCGGCGGCTTTGTCTTCCAGCTCTTCAATGTATTTTGACGCCGCCATGGCTGCAGTGGTGGCATCGCCGACAGCGTTCGTGACCTGCCGCACCAGTTGGTGACGCACATCGCCGCAGGCGAAGAGCCCCTTGATCGAAGTCTCCATGTTTTCGTTGGTCAGGATATAGCCGTTTTCGTCCGTGGCGAGCGGCTCACGCGTCAAATTGGAATTCGGCACAAACCCGATGAAGACAAAGACCGCGCCGCAATCGACGCGCTGGACCGCACCGGTTTTGACGTTGCGCACCATGATGTGCGACACCTTGCCGTTGCCGTTGATCGTTTCGACCGTGGAATCCCAAATGAATTCCAGCTTCGGATTCCGAAACGCCCGCTCCTGAATGATCTTTTGGGCTCGCAGCTTGTCGCGCCGATGGATGAGGATCACCTTGGAACCGTACTTGGTCAGGAAGATTCCCTCTTCCACCGCGGCATCACCACCGCCGACGACGACAATCACCTGGTTCTTGAAGAAGGCGCCGTCGCAGATGGCGCAGTACGACACACCCTTGCCGGCGAATTCGTGCTCGCCGGGGATATGCAATTTATTCGGTGAGCCGCCGGTTGCCAGAATCACCGCTTTGCTTGTCAGTTTGGATTCACCTGTCTTGATGTGAAAGACATCTCCGTCTTTGTGGATTTCCTCGACAGTGTCGCTGACGATCTCCAGGCCGAATTTGCGGGCGTGCGACTCAAATTTCGCCGCCAGTTCAGCGCCGGAAATATGCTCGAAGCCGGGATAGTCTTCAACTTCGGCGGTGTTGGCAATTTGGCCGCCGGCGAGATATTTCTCGATGGACAGCGTCTTCAAGTTGGCGCGGGCACCGTAGAGCCCGGCTGTTAACCCGGCGGGACCGCCCCCGATGATGATGATATCGTAGTCAGTTTTCATGCGTCTGTCGTTGCCTCACAAGAGTAGTCCGCTTCTTCGCCAGCCCCATAAATCTGCCATGATATTGAATGGCGCTGGAATCAAAAGGTTCCCGCGCTACCAGTCAATGGCTTTCTGCGCCAGTATTCCCTGCTGGAACGGATGCTTGATTTCGCGCATCTCAGTGACCAGGTCGGCAAGTTCGATCAGTTCCGGTTTGGCATTGCGACCGGTGACGACAACGTGAAGCTGCGGCGGTTTCTCCTTCAGAAGCGTCAGGACATCGTCAAGTTCAATCAGTCCGAGGTCGACGGCTACGTTCAGTTCATCCAGAATGACGATATCGTATTTACCGGAATGCATGATTTCGCGCGCCGTAGCTAATCCCGCCCTGGCCGCCGCCACGTGGACTGCTCGATCTTTGTTGTCGTCGATGATACCGACGAAGCCTTCCCCTACTTGCTCCATTTCCACAAAATCCGCGAGCAGTTTGATCCCCTTCAATTCTCCGTATTTCCAACTACCCTTGACGAATTGCAGAATTCTGATCTTCTTCTTGTATCCGGCGGCTCGAATACACATGCCGAGCGCGGCGGTGGTCTTTCCCTTGCCGTTGCCGGTATAAACGATAATTAAACCCTTGTTCTCTTCTTCTTTTCCTGTCAACAATTCCTCCAGACCAAGCCCGTTTCGGAATTTAGTCGTTTCGGCGGCATTTGTAAAGCATTTCCCTACAAGCACTAAGAGAAACGGTTAATTGGCCGGCGCGAGATTTCGCGACCCAAATAATGTGAAAAAAATCACTAAATAATAGTTGACACAAATTATAGGAATTTTTATGTTGAGGCCAGCGATGTATTTGGCGAAAAATACAATGTAGAGAAGGT
>JADYYF010000011.1 GCA_020853795.1 Candidatus Zixiibacteriota bacterium | reverse complement strand
CCGCCGACTGTCTCGAAGAGCAGCGCAACGTCCGCAGCGGTCGCCTGCCCGAACATCCCGGTCGACGTCTTGACGAAATCGACGCCGCAATCGGCGGCAATCGTGGCAGCAGCGACTTTTTCGTCGTGATCAAGTAAGGTACACTCAAGAATAACCTTGAGTATCGTATTGCGCGATAATGCTTTACGAACTCCAGTGACGTCTTTTCCGAACAGCGCCCAATCGCCCGACTTGATCGCACCGACATTGGCCACCATGTCGATTTCCTCGGCGCCGTGGTTCTCGCCTTCCTGCGCTTCAAAGACCTTGACCTCGGTCGTCGTCGCGCCCAGCGGGAATCCGGCCACCGAACCCACGTGCACTCCGGAGCCCTTTAGCAGACGGGCGCAGAGCGCGGTGTAGGCGGGGTTGACAAAGACGGCCTTGTAATGCAACTCGGCCGCCTCGCGGCAAAGCTTCTCAATGTCGGCGGCTGTGACTTCGGTCTTGAGCAGGGCGGCGTCGATGCACCCGGCCAGGTCGATGTCGCTGCGAATGCGGCCGCGAAATTCATCGCGTTGGTTCGATTCACCCATCGCTTGGGAGTCCTCCAATTCCTCTTCAATGTTATGATTTTCCGGCGGCGAGAGTATCACTTTTTTGCGCGTCGGGACGCGAAGACGAAGGGCGCTGGATAAAGCTGCTTCAGCGATGTTCGCTTGATCTTTCCGGCCCCATTGACCAGCACAATCGGCAGGTCGTCGCAGAATTCCGACAGCACCTGCAGGCAGGCGCCGCACGGCGTGACGAAGTGGTCGGTGTCGGCGGCAATCGCCAAACGCTTGAACTTGTGTTCGCGGTTGGCCACGGCGGACACCACGGCCGTGCGTTCGGCGCAGATCGTCAGACCGTAGGACCGGTTCTCGATATTGGTCCCGGTGTAGAGGAACTTGCTTGTTTCCAGTGCGGCGCCGACGCGAAAATGAGAGTAGGGAGAATAGGAATTCCGCAGCATCGCGCGCGCGGCGGCAGCTAGCTCGGCTTCAGTCAAAGTCAACTTCGGCATCATTCTCTCCTCTACTTCTTGAATGCGGTATAGAACACCCGGTGTGCATTGCGCAACGTGCGTTCGGGGTTTTGTGGCTGTGCGCTGATCTTCCCAAATCCGGCGCGGCGCAGCAGCATCATGATCTCTCTGTGGGGATATCCGCGCTCATGAAACGTCTCCTTGAACTTGTCAACCTGGCCGTCCGGCGTGCGTACGAAACCGTGAATCGTGATTGCAGCCAACCGCGTACTGCGGTCGTATTCGCCTTTCATCATCACGGCATGCTGGCCCTGCCGCGTGAAGAGCAGGGCGTCCCAGCAGTTCAGGCCGATCGCCGTGTTGACGTCGAACATGAAGAACCCGCCGGAGCGAACGTGAGCGGCCGCCCGGGTAATAAAGGCCGCAAAGCTTCGGGGATCGACAATGTGATTCGCCGCATCGAAGAAGCAGCCGACGGCGTCGAATTGCCGCCGCAAGTTGAAACGGGTCATGTCGCCATGGACGATCGTCGGCTTGCGCGCTCCGCGGTAGAGCCGCAGCCGGTGCGCCGCCATCTTCAGCATCTCCTTCGATTTGTCGAGCCCGACAACCTCGAGACCGAGATCGGCGACGCTGCAGGCGAGCATCGCTGTCCCACAAGCCAAATCAAGGTAGCTCTCGGCTTTGCTCTCGATTAGTACCGGTTTGAGGCGTGGGTAAGCAACGTCGTGAAATTCATCCCAGCCCAGCAAGTCATAGTACTTCGCAATCGACTTGTACATCATAAGAAGATTGGCAATTCACGGCAATCGCGCAAGCGTGTTGTCGCCTGCTATCGGGGCCCCACCGCCTGCGCAACGTCCCGACGATCGAGAAATTGCGGTGGGTCGGACATTCCTGTCCGACGCTTTTTTATGTGATTCCAGTGGGCTAGACATACTCGTTGCGGCATGCCTTCCCACTTGCTCTCAGAGATTGCAAACTACCTGGATTCCCGCCTCCGTGGGAATGACAACCGCTCCCCTCTCCCTCTGGAAGAGGGGCCGGGGGCGAGGGTGCGCTTCGATCGTCTCGCGAGGGAATGTGACCCGTCGCTCAGACGCTACTTCAGTAGCGACCGATACCGACTGCGGTCCTTGATCAGCTCAACGGCCTGCAAGACCACGGGGTCTTCCTTCGTGATGATTTGTTCGTAAACGCCCGTTTCGCCGAATCTGGCGTGGAGGATTTCGCGGCGCAAAGTGCTGCGGATGTAGTCGCGCGCACTGTCAAAATCATGCTGCTTCTCGCGCTCGATCGCCTTCTGCAGCGACAGCAGATCCTTGGCGAGCGCCGCCGACTTGCGCTCAGCCTCCGCGGTCGCCTCCAGCTCCGCCACCAAGTGCTCGAGATTCGTCTGATAGCGGAAATTCCGGGAATCAACGAAGCGGCGGAATTCCTCAATCAACTGGTCGCTCACGGCAAAGTCGCGTGGTGTTTGCGGATGGTCGGCGACGTACTGAACGGCAAACTGGAAGAAGAGATTTTCGCGCGTCAGGTTGAATTCGATCGGATTGAGTTGCTCGCTCGCCGATTCGACGTCGGGCGAAATTCCGCCGCCGCCGTACACTTTGCGACCGTTTTCCGTATTGTACAGCTTGCGGTCGCCCTTATCGGCGACAACATTGCCGTTGCCGTTCTTGTAGGCGCGTTCCGGCTTTTGAATCGAGCGGCCGGAGGGGATGTAATATTTCGAGGTCGTGAGCTTAAGCGCGTGGTCGCTGTTGGGCCACTCGATGACGTTCTGCACCAGCCCCTTGCCGTAGGTGGTGTGGCCGAGGATCACGCCGCGATCCCAGTCCTGCAGACTACCGGCCACGATCTCGGATGCCGACGCTGTGCCCGAATCGACCAGCACCACGAGATCGCCGGTCGGAAACAGCGGCTCCGCCGGCGTCTCATAACGCCGCATCGTCGCGACCGACTTTCCCTGGGTGTAGACAACCAGACGATCCTTTGGCAGGAAGATATTAGCCGTGGCGATGGCCTGATCGAGCAAGCCGCCGCCATTGGCCCGCAGGTCAAGAATCAGCGACTTACAACCTTGGCTCTGCAATGACGATACCGCGGCGCGCATCTCCCGCTCGGTACCTTCGCCGAACTTGGCAATGCGTACATAACCGATCGTGCCGTCGATCATGCCGGCGTAGCGTACCGGGTGTACTTCGATTACGGCCCGCTCAACCCAGTAGTCCATCGGGAACTCGAACCCCGGACGCCGGATCGTCAGCTTGACCTTGGAACCAGCCTTGCCGCGCACCAGTCGATTGATCTCGGCGTTGTTGAGATTGGCCGTCGGTGTATCGTCGATCCGAATGATCTTGTCGCCGGGGCGGAAGCCGAGGCGCGCGGCGGGCGTGCCGTCGAGCGGCGCAATCACTGTTACTTCGCCATCCCGGACGTCGATATCGATGCCGATGCCTTCATACTTGCCGGAAGTGCTCTCCTTGAGCGATTCGTGATCCTCGGCAGTCAGTAGAATGCTGTACGGATCCAGATTGTTGAGCATGCCGTCCGCGGCGTCGGTGAAGATCTGATCGATGTTGATTTCTTCCATGTAGCCGTCACGGAGTGCCAGCGCCATGTCGGCGAGCAGCTTGCTCCAATATGCGATTGAGCGCTCACCGCGCGGTTTCGTCTTGACGGCACTTTGGCCCAACAGTAGGGCGGGAGCGGCGAGTAGCAGCGCCAGCGTTGCCAATAATCCAATTCGTCGACCCAAGTAATTCACCTCCATGTGTATTACTGTCGAAATTATGAGTTAAAGGTTCAGTGTCAATTGTGAGTATTTGCCCGCAGCCAATGAAAACGGACGGCCGTTGTCACGGCCGTCCGTCCGGAATTACCTTCAAATCGCCCTGCTGCGGCTTAACCCTGGTCCTTCTTGGCCACCGGCTTCAGCAGCGTACCGTACTTGGCCTTGTCCTTCAGCAGCTCCAGCGCCTGCTTGACGTGCGGGTCTTCCTTGAGGGTGATCTCCTCGTAGATGCCTTTCTCGCCATACTCCTTGCGCAGGATTTCGCGCTTGATCGACTGCTTGATATACGGCAGCGATTCGTCGAAGTCCTTGGCCTTCTCCTGCTCGATTAACCGCTTCATCTCGTTGACGTCGGCGGCGAAGAGGTTTTCTTTCTTCATCTCGCGCGCCGTCTCCTCGAATTTCTCCAGATCCAGCTCGAGCGCCGTCTTGTAGTCAAAGCCCTTATCCTTGATGTATTTACGAAACGCTTCAACCATGTCGCTGCTGACTTCGAAGTTCTTCGGCAGATTCTTCTGCGTCGTGGTGTAGTCGATCGCGAACTCGAAGAACATGTTCTTACGCACGAGATTGTACTCGATCGGCTTCCAGGTTTCGTCCTCTACGACCACATCCGGCACCACGCCGCCGCCACCATAAACCTTGCGGCCGCCGGCGGTCTGGAACACTTCTCGGCCGGCGTCATCCTCTTTGTTCTTCTCTTCGAGCGTCATGTCCTCGTCCGCTTCCGGCTGCCAGTTCTTCTTGGCGCGTTCCGGTTTCTGGATACAACGCCCGGAGGGGATGTAATACTTGGCGGTCGTCAGCTTCAACGCCGCCTCACCGTCCTGCCCGCCGAAAATCTGCTGTACCAGACCCTTGCCAAACGTCGTATTGCCGACAATCACGCCGCGATCCCAATCCTGCAAAGCACCCGAAACGATTTCGGACGCGGAAGCTGTGCCGCCATTGACCAGCACGACTAAATCGCCGTCCGGGAAGATGGGTTCATTCTGCGAGAAGTACTTGCGCTGCGAGGTCGGGTATTTACCCTGCGTGTAAACCACCAGCTTGTCCTTCGGCAGGAAGAGATTGGCGACGCTGATCGCCTGGTCGAGCAAGCCACCGCCGTTGGAGCGCAGGTCGAACACCAGCGATTTCATCCCCATATTGTTCTTCATGTCATTGATGGCACTGACCAGCTCGTCGGTGGTCGATTCCGAAAACTTGTCGATCCGGACGTAACCGATACCGGGCTGGATCATGCCGTAGTAGCGCACTGAGTGCAGTTCGATGACCGCGCGCTCAACGTCAAATTCGAGCGGATACTCGATGCCGGGGCGCTGGATGGTCAACTTCACTTTTGAACCTGCCGGTCCGCGCATCAAATTGGCGGCCTCGTCCGTCTTCATCCCGTCCGTCGACACCGTGTCGATCTTGAGAATTTGGTCGCCGGCGCGGAAGCCCATCCGCCAGGCGGGCGTACCCTCCATCGGCGCCACGATGGTGACGCGATTGTCCCGCAGATCGATCTGCATTCCGACACCCTCGTACTTGCCGTGGGTATTCTCCATCAGCGATTCATACGACTTCGGCTTCAACACCACACTGTAGGGGTCAAGATTCGAAAGCATCCCCTCAATCCCGGCGTCAATCAGACTCTCCGGATCGACATCTTCCATGTAACGCGAATGAATCTTGTACGCAATGTCGGCCATCATCTTGGTGTAGTAAGCGATGGAATGCCGCTGCGAGGGAGCTGCCTCCGAAGGCGGCGCCGTGCCGGGATTGGCCTGGGCGTACATGCTGTTGCCGTAGACGACGTTCTGCAAGGTCGACTGGGCGGCGTCGCCCGATCCGACAATCCAGATGACGCTGATGGCCACAATCGCGAGCATGAGGGCATAAAGCCTAATGCGCAACTCAGTCTTCATGGGCTGATCCTCCGGGGTGTATTCGCATTACATATCTCCAGTGCGGTAATATTCTTCGTGGTGAAGAACCGTGCACATTCTGCACACGGTCTGCTATCTTCTTCAACTACAACGCTTATACACTACCTTTTGTTTCATGGTTCGGACGGAATCCGAATCGTGACAAAAAGTAGCGTCGCGGCCGGGTTTTCGGTTTCGGCCACTATTCCAGACATTTAGTGTGTCAAAATCGTGCCGAAAGCTCCCCAATCTGATCCAGCGCACTAAGTTCCTGAAACTGCATAGCTTAAATCCCGTACGCAACTATAACGATTTACCGGCACAGGCAGCATCAGCAGCATAGATGACATGACTTGCAGGTTTAATCCAATATATTGCACGGTTTCGGACTACAGGAACGACACCGGCGCGCGACCGTACTATGACGTATCGACCGGATCGCATGCGCCGCTTACAGGGAAAATACAGACTCCTTTCATACGAGGTACCTTATGGATCCACGCACAATCAAGCTGGCACAGGTGATGGTCGATTACTCGCTCACGATTCGCCCCGGCGACTACTTCATGATTCGCGGCTCGTTTGCTTCGATGCCCCTGATCAAGGAGGTCTATCGCCTGGCCCTCAAGCGCGGCGCGCGACCGGTCGTTCGGTTCACTAGCGAGACGCTCTCGGAAGTCTTCCTCAAGGAAGCCAGCGACGAGCAACTCGTCTATCAGCACCCGCTTGATCTCGAAGAAGTCCGGCAGATCAACGCCTATCTGCACGTCTGGTGCTCGGAAAATACGAAATTCTTGACCGGTGTCGACCCGCAACGGCAGGCCAAGGCGCAGTCCGCGCGCAAGGAATACCAGCAGATCTTCTTCAACCGCGTTGCCGACGGTTCGCTGCGCTGGTGCGGCACGCTCTTTCCGGCGCCGGCGGATGCCCAGGAGGCGTCCAAATCGCTGGCCGACTACGAGGACTTCGTCTATTCGGCCGGCTACTGCGATACCGATGATCCCATCAGCCACTGGAAAAACGTCTCCGTCAAACAGGCCACGATTTGTGAGCGGCTGAACCGGCTGTCGGAAATCCATGTCAAGAGCGCCGACACCGACCTGAAAATGAAAGTGGCTGGCCGCAAGTGGATCAACTGCGACGGCAAAGAGAATTTCCCCGACGGGGAAGTCTTCACCTCGCCTCTGGAGGACTCGACCAACGGCGTCATCACCTATACCTATCCGGCGTGCTACGTGGGCCGCGAAGTGGAAAACGTGCGGCTGCACTTCAAAGACGGCGTGGTGACAAAATTCAGCGCCGACAAGAATGTCGAGTTCCTGCAACGGATGCTGGAAATGGATGAGGGCGCCAAACGGGTGGGCGAGTTCGCCATCGGCACCAATTACCACATCCAGACCTTCTCCAAGAACATCCTGTTCGACGAAAAGATCGGCGGCACTTGCCACCTGGCCGTGGGCAACGCCATCTACGAAGCGGGCGGAGTCAACAAATCGGCGCTCCACTGGGACATGGTCTGCGATCTCCGCAATGGCGGCGAAATCTACGGCGACGGGGAAGTCATCTACCGCGACGGTAAATTCGTCCCCGGCTTCGGCGATTAGCACTTAATTCGATTGTAGTTCCGACTACAGTCGGAACTAACGCTCCGCGGGAATTGCCAAGTGTTATGGGTCGAGACCACCAAAGCCGGTGCGCTAACCGTACCACAGTCGCTTGAGTGGTTTCGACCTGGCGCCTGAGATCTGCCTCCGCCGAAAACATTTGCTAATCCCGTACAGACATCATTTACTCACTCGCGGACTATGGCGAAGATTCAACTGACCCGCCCGATCGTGGTGACCTTTCAGCCGCTGAAGCGACTGGCGCCGGAAAAAATCGTCGTGTTCAGCTTTGCAGCCTTCATCTTCCTGATGACGCTGGTGCTGATGCTGCCCCAATGCTCTACAAGAGGACCAATCGGCTTCATCGACGCGCTCTTCATGATCACCTCGGCAACCTGCGTAACGGGGCTGGCACCAATCGATCCGGGCACCCACCTGACCACCTTCGGCCAGATCGTCCTGCTGATCTCGATCCAATTGGGCGGGATCGGTATCATGACGTTTTCAACCTTTCTGCTTTACATCTTCGCCGGGCGCTTGTCCCTCCGCGACTCGACCTTGCTTTCGCAGACCTTCGGCTCGACGCGCAGCACCAGCCCTCGCGGCCTCCTCTGGACGGTGATCGGGATCAGCCTGATGATCGAGACGATCGGTGCGCTGCTCTTGTATTCGCGCTTTGAACGCGACCTGCCCATGAACGAGGCGATCTGGTTCTCGGTGTTCCACAGCATTTCCGCTTTCTGCAATGCGGGCTTCTCGTTGTTCCCCGATAATCTTGAACGCTACCTCGGCAACGGCACCGTGAATTTCACCATCATGGGACTGATCATCCTCGGCGGCATCGGCTTCATCGCCTTCCTGGAGCTGTTTCAGTTCCTGCGCTCGCGGAGTCGGCTGTTCTTGGAAAAGATGAAACTGGTCCGCGGTTCGAGTTACTGGCGCGAAGCGCCGTACCGCTTTTCCGTGCACTCCCGCATCGTGATCCGTACCTCGCTGATCCTGATCCTGGTGGGCGCGGTGCTGATTGGGCTGTTGGAGTACAACAACGTTCAAGCCGGGATGAGCTGGATCGAGCGAATCTACAGCTCGCTCTTCCAATCTGTGACGCCACGTACGGCAGGATTCAACACCCTCAACATCGGCGCGATGTCCGGAGCGACGCTGTTCGTGATTATGCTCCTGATGTTTATCGGCGCCTCCCCCGGCTCCTGCGGCGGCGGCATCAAAACCTCAACCTTTGCCGTGCTGATGGGGATTGTCCGCAGCCGGCTGCGGCGACAGGAACACGTAATCTTCTTCGAGCGCCGGGTCAGCCCGTTCGTGCAGTCCGAAGCCGTGACCTTTACGATCCTGGCGACGATGATCGTGATCGCGGGCGCATTATTGCTGCAGATTTTCGAGACCGGCGGTGTCGGGCATCGCGCTTCGGGAGAGAAATTCGTCGAACTGCTGTTTGAAGCGATTTCCGCCTTTGGGACGGTCGGCCTCTCCACCGGCGTTACGCCGAAACTGGCGCCACTGAGCAAGCTGACGCTCGTGCTCCTGATGTTTGTCGGCCGGGTCGGACCGCTGACCTTGGCGCTCGCAATCAGCCGCAGTCGCCCGGCCAGCCGGATTACCTACCCCGAAGGGCGGGTTGTCATCGGCTGACGGCAGCGAGATTATGGTTGCATAGCTCCATAGAAGTTGATTGGTTGTATGACGGTGAAGGTATGGCAAAACGCTCATTTGCAGTAATCGGACTCTCCAGCTTCGGCTATTATCTGGCCCTGGATTTGGCCAAAAACGGCCACGATGTGATCGTGATCGATAACGATCCGGAGAAGATCGAGGATGTCAAGGACTACGTCACTAAAGCGGTGGAGGGAGATGCCTCCGATCGCAAAACCCTACAAGAACTGGAGATCACGCACTGCGACGTGGTCGTCGTCAGCCTGGGTACCTCTGTCGATGTCTCGATTCTCGCTACGCTCTACCTGAAGGAAATGGGGGTCAAGCATATCATGGTCAAGGCGATTTCTGAGGATCAGGGCCGGATCGTCGACTTGATCGGCGCCGACTCCGTCGTGTTTCCGGAACGCGATACGGCGCTGCGTGTGTCGAATCAACTGCGTTTCCCAAATGTGATCGAGCAAATCGAAATCGGCGAGGGTCTGCAACTGGTCGAACTCGCCGTGCCCGACCGGTTCGTCGGCAAAACGCTGGCCGATCTCAATATCCGCCACAACTACAACGTGCTGGTGGTTCTGATCCGGCAGACTATGCCTGCGCGCACAACGTTGCTGCCCGACGGCAGCCGTGTATTCCAGCCGGACGAAGTCCTGGTACTTCTCGGGGAAGCCAACGCCCTCGAGAAACTGCAACAGGAACTTCGTTAGTATCCGCGAATCCCGAAAACACCCCGATCGCGCGAAGTCAAGCGAAATCCGCCGCCTCTGCATTTGTGCTTTCGTCGCGCAAATGCTCGACTTACCTTGGCACTGTGAAAACGCGATTTCCATGGAGGTGAATTGATGCGCAAGTATTGGATTCTGATGCTGACCGTAGCCGCACTGGCCCCGGCCGCGGTTGCGGGAGTCAATGTCGACTCGCTCATCGCCCTGCGCTGGCAGAAAGCGATGGTTTTTGACCTGCAGTTGGCGCAGACAGCCTATTCCGATTCCTGGACCGGCGGCGAAGCCGGTACCTTCGCCTGGGTGAGCAATCTCAATGCGAAAGCGGAACGGCGCTTCAGTCAAAAGTTCAATCTCAAATCGACGCTGAAACTGGCGTTCGGCCAGACGACCACGCAGGATGAAGAAACCAAGCAGTGGAGCAAGCCGAAGAAGTCGACCGATCTCATCGACTGGGAAAACGTCGCGACGTTCCCGCTCAATCTGGCGGTCGACCCGTACCTGGCAGTGCGGCTGGAAAGCCAGTTCCTCGATGCTTCGTATCAACCGAAGAAGCGCTATGTCAACCCGCTCAAACTGACCTACTCCGCCGGTGTGGCGCGAACGCTCTACAAGAAGGACAAGGATGAGGTCGGCAGCCGCGTCGGTCTGGCGCTGCGTCAGTTGTTCAAAAACGTGATTACCGACACCGCCAGTCTGGCGACGACCGACTCCACCCTGACCGACGGCGGTCTGGAATGGGTGACTGACGCCCAACTTACGCTGAGCCAGCGGATCAAGTATGTCGGCAAGCTGAGTCTTTACAAGGCGCTCTTCTCATCGAATTCGGACGAGGTTGAAGGCACCGAACTCGAGAACTACTGGAAGGCGATTGACGCCAATTTCGAAAACACGGTCAAAATTAGCGTCAGCAAGTTGATTTCGGTCTTCCTGTACAATCAGTTCCTGTACGACAAGGAGATCAGCAAGAAGGGTCGTGTAAAGCAGACACTTGGTGTCGGCTTTACCTATACCCTGTGGTAGAACCGCGAAAAAATATTGCATCGTTTGTCGAGTTTGACGATCCAATGATTGGAAAGGACGATGTGACCTCATGCTGATCATTACCGACACCGCGCGCGATTCGCTCCACCGAATCCTGGCTTCCGAACACGCCTCCGGAAAGTCCCTGGTTCTCTACCTGCAAGGCGCCGGCTGAAGTGGTCCCCAGATGGGGATGGCTCTGGAAGAGTCAACGGACGGCCTCGAGCGGCTGGAGTCAAACGGAATCGGCGCCTATATCGACTCCGGTCTGTATGGGATGCTCAGTCAGCGGGGCAATATCTATATCGACTTCATTACCGATCGCTACGGCGGCGAGGGCTTCTCGATCGCCGTCAAACGCACGCCCGACGAAAAAAGCGCCTGCTGCTAAAACAGCGGGCGCTTCACTTCACGCCTTCTGTTGATCCATCTCGCTGATCCGCTTGGCACCTTCTACTATCGGCGGAATCCCCCGGGCGATGCAGACAATCGCCGTCACGATCGCGGCAATATAGCCGACCAGATAGCTGGTACTGATGAAGCGCTCGGTGAGAAAAGGGAGTTCGTGCCATAGTCGGTCACAAGCAGAAATCAATAGCAGCCAACTGAAGGTGAAGGCTTTCAAGATCGCATACCCGGTGCGCATGATTGGCGAGCCGGTCAGAAAACGGCCGAGCGCGGAGCGCATCATCGTCGTCTCGCCAAAGGCCGTGAAGCCGAACTTGAGCAGATAATTGCGAATTGAGTCGGTCAGGATCGCCCGCGACGTCACCGCGATCGGTATCCAGACCGGCACCAGTTCCAGATCGGCGAGCACAATCCAGAGCACCGTCTCGATAATGCGGTCGCCGGCGATATCGAGCACGCTGCCCAGCTGTGTCGACTCGTGCAACCGTCGCGCCAGATACCCGTCCAGCCAGTCGCCGACGATAACGACAATGGCCAGCAACGCCGCCAGCAAGCGTGCCCAGAGATTGCTGTCGTAAACGAGAAACACGAGCCAGAAGACCAATCCAATGCGCGCGATCGTCACGCGGTTGGCCCAGGAGGAGAGAGTTGACATGTAGTCCACTCCTTTCAGTATGAGCGAGTATGACGCGATCAGCATATATCCCTCAACCGGAATAGCCAACCAGTTCTCAGCAAGAGGACTTGTCAGAGTCCCTTCCTTGTGCTATCCTCTGCGCCATGAGACTGACAACGGCGAACGTCATCAAACTGCTTTTCCTGATTCTGGGCTTCTACGCGCTCTGGTCGCGTCTCTGGGCCTGCGAGGACGCCTACATCACCTTCCGCTACATCGAAAATTGGGTAAACGGCAATGGGCTGGTCTACAACGTCGGCGACAAAGTCGAGGGCTTCACGCATCCGCTTTGGCTGTTTTTAGTCGCCCTCCCGACGTTTTTGGGCGCCAACGTCCGCGCCAGCGCGTTGATCCTGAGCCTGCTAATATCAATCATCGCGCTGGCGGTGATCTTGTGGCGCGATCGCGGTGAAGACAACGCGCCGCTGGTGTTTCCATTGGCGGCCCTGCTGCTGTTATCCCACACCGGCTATCGCGACTTTTCCGCAAGTGGGCTGGAATTTCCGCTGGTCGTCCTGCTGATGGCCTGGTTCTTCATCTCCTACAAGAACCACGACTTGCTCACTAAACCGTACCTGCATGGCGCTTTGCTGGCGCTCCTGTATCTGACCCGACCGGAACTGGCGCTCATGATTCCGGTATTCTTCGCGGTCTACATCGGCAAAGCGCTCTGGACGCAGCTCAAGCTTGGTGTGGAACCGGCGCGCGGGCAGTGGCTGGGGCTGGCGAAACTGGCCGTGCCGATCATCGGCATCGCCGGTGCCTACCATCTATTTCGCTGGGCCTACTACGGCGAGTTTTTTCCCAACACCTATTATGCCAAACAAGGATTGGGTGCCTACTGGTCGCAGGGGTGGATCTACTTCGAGCACTTCTGGCGCTACTCGCCCGTGCTCCTGATCGTCGTCGTGATCAGCGCAGCGCTGATCCTGCTTGCGAAACACGTGCGCCGGCTGTATCTCACGAGCCTGCCCCGGCTGGTGATGCTCCTGCAGATTGCCGTGCTTTCGATCTACGTCGTGCGGCTGGGCGGCGACTTCATGGCGTATCGCTTCCTCCTGCCGCCGATGCTGATCGGCGTGATTCTCCTCAATGACCTCCCTGATCGATTCTTACGCGGGCGCATCACGCAACTGTCCCTCGCCGGAGCCGGACTCGTGGCGGCGGCGCTGCTGGTGATTTATCCTCTGGGCGCTGAGAAACGATTGGGGTATATCGCCGACGAGCGGCAATACTATGATCTCTACCATCCTTCGTATCGAGCGCTTTTTGAAGACCCGGTGGATCATGTGTGGTACAAGATGGGCAGCGAGCTGCGCAAACTGCATGAGGTGACCAACTACCGCATCGTCCACGTGGCCGGCAACATCGGCTACATGGGTTACGCCGCCGGGCCGGGCGTGTATATCCTCGACGCCTTCGGATTGGTCGACCGCCAAACGGCGCGAGCCTGGGATCCGACCCGTAAACGTGACCGCCCCGGTCATGAAGACAAGCTGACACTCGATATGGCGATCGGCCGCGGCGCGACCTTCTGCGGGACGCCGTTCCCGGAATATGAGAAGGTATTGTCGACCTCATTTGGCTCGGTTATTACCCTCGATCCGAAATTTCTGCGCCATGTGCCGGATAAGATAGCGGCATTCAAGGAGTTGAAGCGCCGTTGTCTGGCCGGGGAGATTCACGACGGTACCTGCGAATTCCTGCAGGAATTGGAGAAACGCTACGGCGTGAATGTCGACAACTTGTAGCCAAAAATCGACAGAATCGGCTTGACTCTCTGCGTATAATAGTTAGAATTAGTTGCCTTCGGGGTGAGGTGAAATTCCTCGATCGGCGGTATAGCCCGCGAGTCCCGAAAACCAGGACAGAGCCGGTGAAATTCCGGCGCCGACGGTACAGTCCGGATGGAAGAAGGCCCGGATCGCATCAAAACATCAAACGGTGCGATCGGTTACTTGTATGCCGCGCGGGGACAGACTTTGTGTGTGGCATCAGTGACCTGCTTCAGACCCCGAAGGCGACTTCGGGATTTTTTTATGTCATCTGTCGAGTACATGCAACGGGCACTGGCGCTGGCGGAAAAAGGGCGGGGCGAGACACGCACCAATCCTTTGGTGGGTGCCGTGATCGTCAAGGACGGCCGAATCATCGCGGAAGGTTTCCATCGCGCGTTTGGGGCCGATCACGCCGAAGTGGACGCACTGCAGCGGGCCATCGAACCGGCGCAGGGCGCGGCGTTGTACGTCAATCTCGAACCGTGCGCCCATTTCGGCAAAACGCCGCCGTGTGTCGAGGCCATTCGGCAGGCGGGAATTGCGCGCGTGATCGCGGCGATGACCGACCCTAATCCGCAGGTAAACGGCGCCGGTATGCAGAAACTGCGAGAAGCGGGCATCGAAGTTACGCTCGGTGTCTGCGAAGAAGAAGCGCGCAGGCTGAACGCACCCTATCTGAAATATATCCGGACCGGGCTGCCCTTCGTTACGCTCAAGATTGCGCAAACCCTGGACGGCAAAATCGCCGACAACGCCGGCAATTCGAAATGGATCAGTTCGGAAGCCTCGCGGCGCCGCGTGCATGAGTTGCGCGTCCATCACGACGCCGTCCTCGTCGGCGCCAACACGGTGCGCCTTGACAATCCGGAACTGACATCCCACGGGCTCGGTCGCGATCCACTCCGGCTCGTCGTGGCAGGGCACGATGGCATCGGCGCGAACGCAAAGATTGTGGCAGGCGCTCTTGCCGAGCGAACGATACTGTGCACTCCGAAGTCCGGAAATGCGGCACAAGGTGAAACGCAAAATCTCTGGCAAATCCGCGGCGCCGACGGACAGGTCGATCTTCGCGAACTTCTGCTTCAGGCAGCTTCAAATGGCGTGGCCAGCATTCTGGTTGAGGGCGGTCAGAGTATCTTCAGCCAGTTTATCGAATCGAAGTTAGTGGACAAGTTCCTGATTGTTGTGGCGCCGAAACTGCTGGGCGACGGGCTCAACTCCGTCCAGTTTGTGACTGAGCGCAGCATCGCCGCCGCCCTGAATCTGGAAATTCTCAACATCTCGCTGCTTGACGGCGATGTATGGATCGAGGCGTTCCCGCGGGACTAAGTATGTTCACCGGAATCATCCTTGATGTCGGCACGATCCGGCAGAGCACACCGCACGGCGACAATCGCCGCTTCACGATCGCGACTGGACTGGCCGATCAGATCGCGATCGGCGATTCGGTGGCGATTTCCGGCGTCTGCCTGACAGCCGAGTCGGTGTCGCCTCGGCCGGGCGAGTTCACTGTCACGGCCGTCGCCGAGACTTTGAACAAGAGCAAGCTGGGTCAATCGACGGTCAGCGACCGCGTCAATCTGGAACTGGCACTGCGGCCAAGCGACCGGCTCGGTGGACATATCGTGCAAGGGCACGTCGATGCCCTCGGGCGCTGCCTTGCGATTACACCGGCCGCCGGCAGCTGGATCGCAGCGTTCTCCTTTCCAGCGGAATTCGCGGAACTCGTAGTCGAAAAAGGCTCAATTACGATCGACGGCGTTAGCCTGACCGTCTACGAAGTAACTCGCACCGGCTTCAAAGTCAGCATCATCCCGCACACCTGGCACGCGACAACCTTGGGCGATTTGCGACCCGGGAGCGCGGTGAATCTGGAATTCGATTTGATCGCGAAATTCATCCAGCGGCGGCGCGAACTCGGCGAGAGCGCGCTCACCGCAGAAAGGATGCGGCAATATGGCTATTGACCATCACTCTGATACAGGAGAATCTTGCATGCCCGACTTAACTCTGAAACAGGGCGAGCAACATCTGTTTGATTCGGTTGCGGAAGCGATCAATGAGATTCGCGCCGGCAAAATCATCATCGTGGTTGACGACGAGGATCGCGAGAACGAGGGTGACTTCGTCATGGCCGCGGATCGGGCGACGCCGGAGGCAATCAACTTCATGGTCACCCACGGGCGCGGGCTGTTGTGCGTAACCTTGACGCGACCGACGATCGAGCGGCTCAAACTGGCGCCGATGACCCACGAAAACACCGCGCTCCTCGGCACGCGTTTCACGGTCAGCGTCGACGCCCGGCGCGGCACCACCACCGGAATCTCGGCCTTCGACCGCGCCGAGACCATCCGCCAAATCATGGATGACCGCTGTCAGGCGGATGACCTGGCGCGGCCGGGGCACGTCTTTCCGATTGAGGCTCTGCCCGGCGGCGTGCTGGCGCGGGCGGGACACTCGGAGGCGTCGGTGGATCTGGCCCGGCTGGCGGGACTCAAGCCGGCCGGCGTGCTCTGCGAGATCATGGCCGCCGACGGCTCGATGGCGCGCGTCGACGAACTGCGCGCGCTTGCGGACAAGTTCAACCTCAAGCTAATCACGATAAAAGACCTGATCGCCTACCGCCACGTGCACGAAAATCTGGTGCACCGGGTCGTCGACGTTGATTTTCCGACGGAGCATGGTGAGTTTCGACTGCATCTCTATCGCTCCGACATCGATGACCACCACCATCTGGCGCTGGTCAAGGGCGACATTCGCGGCAAGGAGAACGTGCTCGTGCGGGTCCATTCGCAGTGCCTTACCGGCGATGTCTTCGGCTCCTGCCGCTGCGATTGCGGCGGGCAACTGCGTAGCGCGATGGAAATGATCAATCGCGAAGGTCAGGGCGTCCTGCTCTACATGCGTCAGGAGGGTCGCGGGATCGGCCTGGCCAACAAGATCCTCGCCTACAGCCTGCAAGACCAGGGCCGCGATACCGTTGAAGCGAACAACGATCTGGGATTCAAGGATGACCTGCGCGATTACGGGATCGGCGCGCAGATCTTGGCGGATTTGGGACTGTCGACGATCCGGCTGGTTACCAACAATCCACGCAAGATCATCGGTCTGGAGGGCTACGGGCTGAAGGTGACCGAGCGGATTTCCTCGGAAGTACCGCCGACCAAGCACAACCAGCGCTATCTCGAAACCAAACGCGACAAGCTGGGACACCTGTTGGGACTAATCAAGTGAGTGAGGTTATGGGAAAAGTCTACAAAGCGGAACTGAATGCCGGCGGACGCAAGTTCGCGCTGTGCATTGCGCGGTTCAATTCGCTCCTGACCGAGCGGTTGTTGGAAGGCGCAAAGGATTGTCTCGTGCGCCATGGCGCGGATGACAAAGCGATCGACGAGTATTGGGTGCCGGGGTCGTTTGAACTGCCGTACGTGGCGGCCAAACTGACAGCCGGGAAGAAATACGATGCGATCATCTGTCTGGGTGCCGTCATTCGTGGCGACACGCCGCATTTTGAGTATATCGCCGCCGAGGTCACCAAGGGCATCGCCGGCCTGTCGCTGCAAAGCGGCGTGCCGGTCATCTACGGTGTCATCACCTGCGATACCTTGGAGCAGGCGATCGAACGCGCCGGCACCAAGGGCGGTAACAAAGGCTGGGACGCGGCCCTGTCGGCCATTGAGATGGCGAACTTGTATGGGATGATCAAATAGCGATGGGGCAGCGCAAGAAAGCCCGGGAGCTGGTGCTGAAATGCCTCTACGCGTTTGAGTCGACCGGCGAACCGATCGATTCCGTCGTAGCTGGGCTAATCGCCGATTCGGATCTCAGCGACGAAAGCCGCCTCTACGCCGACCGGCTGTTCCGCATGGTAGTCGAGCTGACGCCGCAACTGGATCAACGGATTGAACGGTTCTCCGAAAACTGGCGGCTCGAGCGCATCGCCATGGTCGACAAAAATATCCTGCGGCTGTCCATTTGTGAAATGGTCAGCTTCCCGGATATCCCGGCCCGCGTTGCCGTCAATGAGGGAGTGGAATTGGCCAAGAAATACTCGTCGCGCGAATCCTCCAAGTTTGTCAACGGCATCCTCGATGCCGTCCTCAAGCATCTGGAGGAAGTGGAGTGGAGCAAAGAAAAGTAGCGTTCTGGGCCTTCACACGATACGCAAAAATGGGACGGTATCCGCAGTCCACTTTTCGGTTGGAAGCGGGGGGCGTTCTTCGTATATTCCGCGCCAAATTCCGTCAACCGTCGCAGCCCGTTGCTGGTATACCAGATGTTGTTGTGACACTGCGAATTATTGAGGAGGACTGATTGGCTGATACGGAGCAGAAACCGGGGTTAGACAAATATCAGAAGCTCAATCTTGGGCTGGGGCTGTTCGTCTTCTTCTTCACATTCCTGATCTATCTGATGACGGTGCAGCGGACGGTCTCGTTCTGGGACTGCGGCGAGTTTATCGCCTGCTCCTATATTCTCGGCGTGCCGCATCCACCCGGGGCGCCGCTGTTTGTCCTGATCGGTCGCATCTTCTCGCTGCTGCCGACAACCGCCGATATCGGTTTTCGTATCAACCTGGTCTCGGTGATCAGCAGCGCCTTCGCCGCCATGTTCGGCTACTTCATCATCGTCAAGCTGGTTAAAGACTGGTTCGCCGATAGCATCGACACACTCCGCCGGGTCGGCATGCATGCCGGCGCCGTGATCGGCGCGCTCCTGATGGCGTTTTCAACCACCAACTGGAGTTCCTCGGTCGAAGCGGAAGTGTACGGTATCTCGATGCTGATGATCACGCTGTTGATCTGGCTGACCTTGGTTTGGGCGGAAAAGCGGACAACGCCGGAAGCGTCGAAATACCTCGTGCTGATCTTCTTTATCGCGATCCTTTCGACCGCCGTGCACCTGACAACTTACCTGATCGTGCCCATGCTGATGCTGATGATGCTGCTGCTCGACGAACGGCTGCGCAGGAATTGGATGATCTGGGTGACTTTTGCGGTGTTGATCGTCCCGGTATCGTCGTTGGTCACCTTCATCTATGTCGGCGGTCTCTGGGCGGCGGTCTGCCTGATCATCTGGTCGCTGAAGAAAGACCGCAGTCAGGTTAATCTGCCCTTTGCCATCATGATGGCGGCCGGAGTGGCCTTTAGTTGCCAACTCTTCATTATGGTGCGCGCCGCCGAAAAACCGGCGATCAACGAAAATGCCCCCGACACTTGGAAAAAATTCGAAGACTTCCTCGAACGGAAACAATACGGGCAGATGTCGATGGTGGAACGAATGTTTACCCGCCGGGGTAGCTGGGCGAACCAGTTCGGCACCCACCCGCGCATGGGTTTCTGGGGATTCTTCCAGGACCAGTATGGCGTCGGCGGCGCCAAGTTCGTCTTCACGCTCTTCCCGCTGGGGCTGCTGGGAATGTTCGAAGTGGTGCTGCGGCGCTGGCGGAAGGGGGTGCCGGTCTTCCTGATGATCCTGGCTGCCACGGTCGGACTCGTCATCTATATGAATTTTGCCGACGGTACCCGACCCTTTGCCATCCCCGGGGATGAAGCCAATCTCGAAGTGCGCGATCGTGACTACTTCTGGCAGCCCGGCTTCATCCTCTTCGGCTTGGCGATCGGCATTGGCGTGGTCACGATCTGGGAAATTGTCTCCAATTGGACACGCAAGAAGGGCATGACCAAAGTCACCTACGCCTTGCTGCTCTTCCTGTTGCTTCCGGTTGTCGCCCTGCGGGCAAGCTACTTCGAAAACGACCGCTCGAAAAATCACATCCCCTACGACTACGCTTACAACCTGCTGATATCGGCGGACTCGAACGCTGTGGTGTTTACCAACGGCGACAACGACACCTTCCCCCTCTGGTGTTTGCAGGAAGTTTACGGCGTGCGCAAAGACGTCAAAATCGCCAACCTGTCGCTGCTTAACACCGACTGGTATATCAAGCAGCTCAAGAACGAAATGGGCGTGCCGATCAGCTTGACCGACGCCCAGATCGAAGCTCTCTATCCGGAGCGCACCGCCGACGGCAAGGTCCGCCGGATTCAGGACAAGATGATCGACAACATCATCCAGGCCAACGGCTGGCGCGTGCCCATCCACTTCGCGGTGACCGTATCGGAGGACAACCGTCTCTTCCGCGGCCAGTCGCTCGAAGAAAATCTCGAGCTGAAAGGAATGATGTATCGGCTCAAACGCGAGAAGCAGCCGAACATGATCGACCTGGCTGCTACGACCGACTTGTACATCAACCAATTCAAGTACCGCGGCGTCGCGGATTCCTCGATCTTCAAAGACGAAAACTCGGCACGCTTGACCAATAACTACGCCGCCGGCTTCCTCTACGCCGCCGACGAGCTGCGCAAACGCGGCGATCTGCCCGGCGCCGTGAAACTGGTGGAGAAGTCGATTGCCGTCGTGCCCGGCGAGTGGCGCAGCTATGTCTATCTGATGACCTTGTATGCCGACATGGATTCGCTCGACAAAGTCAACGAATTGCTTGCGCGCGCCCCCAAGGATATTCAGGCGAATGAGGTCTGGTTGCAGGTCGCGGCCGACTATCACCGCACCGGCAAAAAAGCCCAGGCCTACGCGCTGCTCAAGCAGAAGCTGGCGGAGCAACCGGACGACGATCGCTTTCATCGGCAGTTGTTGAACCTGTATTTCCGCGATTCGTTGTTCGACAGCATGGAGACTTCGTTGATAAGTTGGATTTCTACCCATCCGAGCGATAGCGAAGCGCAGCAAGCCTTGCGCGACGTGCGCGATATGCAGGCGGAACGCACCGGCGTGCGCCTGCGCGGAGTCGAAACGCCGGGCGGATCGAAGTAGCTGAACGTTTGAATCTTGCGAATTCTGGCTGTTAATTGGCAGGACCTGAGCAACCCGCTCGCTGGGGGCGCCGAGGTCCATCTCGAGGAAATCCTCCAGCGCGTCGTGCAATGGGGGCATCAGGTGACGCTGGCGTGCTCGGCCTACCCCCATGCCGCCCCGGAAGAATTGATCAACGGGATTCGCGTCGTCCGCGCCGGCAACCGCTACAACTTCAATTTCGTCGCGCCGCGGCTGGTCGGACGATTGCTCCAGCAGGAACGCCACGACGTTATCGTCGAAGACATCAATAAAATTCCGTTCTATCTCCCGCTGTACCACCGGCTGCCACATCTGGCGATCATCCCGCATCTGTTCGGCAAGAACATCTATCAGGAGGCCAACGCCCTCATCGCCAGCTATGTCTACCTCGCGGAGAAGCCGATTCCGCGCGTGTACCGGCACTCGCGCTTTCTCGCGATCAGCCAGTCGACGCGCGACGACCTGATCGCGCGGGGGATCGCCGCTGAAAACGTGGCGGTCGCCGAGTGCGGGGTCGACCACAGCGTCTACAAGCCCGATCCGGCGTCAAAACGGTTCGATCAACCTACAGTGATCTATCTCGGCCGATTGAAGAAATACAAGTCGGTTCAGCACCTGGTCGCGGCTTTGCCGTTGGTGCGCCATCACGTGCCGCATGCGCGCCTGGTGATCGTCGGCAGCGGCGATTATCAGCCCATGTTGCAGAAGCAGGCGCAGGAACTAGACCTGGGTAATGCCGTCGAGTTCACCGGCTACGTCTCACTGGAACAAAAATTGGAGTACTTGCGCCGCGCCCATATTTCCACTTATCCTTCTCCCAAGGAGGGATGGGGAATTACGAATATCGAAGCTAATGCTTGCGGCACGCCTGTCGTGGCAGCCAATGTCCCGGGACTGAAAGACTCCGTCAGTGACGGCCAGTCCGGGTTGCTTTATGACTACGGCAATATCGAACAACTTGCCGAGTGCCTGACCCGTCTGCTTCTGGATCAACCCCTGCATGAGCGCATGTGCAAGGGCGGGATCGAATGGGCGGCAAAGTTCACTTGGGAACGTTGCGCGCGCGACTCGTTTACCGAAATCGAGCGGGCGGCGGGAGTGCAACGTGGGTAAGAAACTACTGATTGTTTTCGGCATTCTCGTCGCGGCGTTCTTCCTCTACCTGTTTGTCCAGAAGATCGAGTGGGTTAAGGTGGTGGCCGCGATCCGGCAGGCCAACTACTGGTGGCTGCTGCCGAACATCGTCATGATCTTCGCCTCCATGGCACTGCGGGCGTGGCGCTGGGGCGTGATGGTAAATCCGCTCAAACGCTGCTCCTTCCGCGGGCTCTACGCGGCGACCATGATCGGCTTCATGGCCTCCAACATCCTGCCCGCGCGGCTGGGTGAATTGGCGCGGCCGCTCTCACTCGGTAAGATCGAGGATGTCTCGCGCTCCGCGGCCATGGCCACCACTCTGGTCGAACGCGTCTTCGACCTGCTGACACTGCTGGCCCTGTTTACGGTGATCATCCTCTTCAAAGAATTTCCGGCCTCGGTGGCGGAGGATCTGCGGCACCTCGAAGCCGCCGGTTGGGCCTTCCTCGCAGTGACGCTGGTCGCGGTCTTCGTCCTGACGATGCTGAAACTGCGCACTGATTTCACGCTGCGCATCCTCAATAAGCCCCTGAAGATTTTCCCGCCGCGGATTCAGGAAGTCGGCAGCGATATCCTGGCGAAATTCGCCTCCGGTCTGCAAGTGCTCTCTGATCCCAAGTCGGTAGCGATCATTTCGGCGCAGTCAGCCCTGCTCTGGGTAATCATGGCGCTGTCGAATTACTTCATCTTTCTGGCCTTCGACATGAGCTATCTGCCGATCGACGCCTCCTTCGTCGTTTTGGCCGTCGTCTCGGTCGGAATCATGTTGCCGAATGCACCCGGGTTCATCGGCCCGTACCAGTATCTCACTGTGCTGAGCCTGAGCCTCTACAATGTCCCCGCCGACAACGCCGCCGCCTGCAGTATCGTGATGTGGGCCACTCAGTATTTCACCATTACCCTGGCCGGCCTGTACCACCTCAAGAAAGAACACCTCTCCTTGCGCGAAGTCGAAAACCAGCCGGTGACCGACTGACAAAAAGCTGTCCCATTTGCCCCTCTCAACCCGTTGCGTCGGTTCTTGATTTCGCGCGCAGTATTTGGAATCTCAAGGCCAATGGCAGTATTCAGGGCGAATTTGTGAACCGACGCTTCCCGATTTTTGAGCAATCACGGATGATGCGACAGCCCCAACGACGTCGATCTCCAAAACAAAAACGGCCGGATCGACTCCGGCCGCTTCGCAATACTCTGTCCGGGTAACTAACCCGTAGCTCCCAAAATCACAAACAAGTAATACATCAAGAATACGGCATCGCCGATCGTGACGTGATCATCGCCGTCATAGTTGCCGTGCAGATAATCTTTGGGGGCGCTGCCGCCGAGGAAGATGTAGTTAATCATGTAGCTGATGTCGGCGATGTTAAATCGTCCATCCCCGTTCACGTCTCCGTAGACACCCCATGACGTGCTGATCTGAACGCCGCCATTGGTCGTGTTGATCGCGCGGATTTGCACCGGATCCCCCGGGACGATACAGCCCTCCAGCGTCCCGCCCAGGAACGGGTCGGTTCCCGTGATGTTGTTACCGTCGGGATCGTAAGCGAATCGACCATGAAATACCGTGTCTTGGACTACTGAAGTTAAAGTGTTACTTGAACAATCCAGCCAGTAGAACGCAACGTCGGCAAAAAAACCTGTCTCGTTCGTGTCGGCAGTAACCGCAAAGCGCAGCTTGGCCAGCTCCCCAATTGGAGAATAGCAGTCAGGCGCACCGGCGATGGCCGGATCGTCAGCCGTGCCCAAGATGTCGATCAACTGATAATCGCAGTTATTGCACGGCTGAACTGTGTAGTTGAAGCTGTCCCAACCGCAAAGGCCGGGCACGGCGCCTTGAGTAACGCCGAGCAGCGACAGCCGGTGGACGTCGAAACCAACAAGCAGGTGGAACTTGCCGAAAACCTCGCTGCCGGTGTTATTGACCAGCGAAATCTCGACATGGTCCCCCAAACGAGCGGAGGTGATCTTCTCAATGCCAAGTTCAAACGGCGCGAGCGGTGCGGCTTTCAGGGGAAGAGCGGCGACGAACAGGACCAAGAACGCCTGAGTCGCAATACGACGGATGATATCTGTCCGCATAATTCTCCGTGAAGTAGCAGTGTTCGGCTCGGGTATGTATTTACCCCGCGGAAATATACCTTGTTTGCCCATGCTGTAAAGCGCTTTTTTGCCGCTGCGCAAAGTTTAACCCAGTCAACGGCGATAATACGCCTCTTGAAGAAATATCGGTAAATGCTTTGAATTGTTTATGTTACGAAGTGGCGCCGGAGGCGGTCAGCTCATCCCTCCGGCCTCACCGTGCGGCGCCAACTCGCTCACCACATAAGGCATCTTGCCCGCCTTGGTAAATGGGGGTTTATCGAGCATTTCCAGCTCAATTTCAAAGTAGCCGCTCAGACCCTCGTGCGCCAGTTGCCTGAGTCGCTCCTGATCTCGACTGAGCTGAAAGAGAGTATTCGGAAGAAACCGGACTATAACCCTGTCGATTTCGCGCTGGTAGATCTGAATGAAATCAGCCGAACGAAAACCATTCCGCGCCAGATACGTCTCAAGATGACAATTAACGAATCCGTCGCGCGTCACCAGAACATCCTTGCCGCGACCGCCGACGATTTCCATTGTCGGGTGAGCGAGGTTGCATTGAGGGCACTTGCCCAGCGACCGACCGATGTCGCCGGTATCGTACCGGATCAACGGAACCGAATAATTCGCCAGCGCGGTGGTAATGATCGCGCCGGCGGCGCCCTCAGCCGCAGGCTTGCCGTCCGCGACAAATTCGGCGTAACCGAATTCGGAATTAATGTGATAGCTGCGACAGGGAAGTTGGGTTACCGCGAGGGTGTTCTCGCGGTTGCCGTAGTAATCGAAAACTTCGCCGCCGAAGTACTCCCGAAATTTCTGCAAGTGGTGCGGGTAGAGCTTCTCCGAGTAGCTGTAGATGATCGGCACCTTTATCGCTGGCAGCTCCGACTTCTCCGATTGCAGGCAGAACGAATACAGCGCCGACGGATGCCCGACAATCATGCGTGGCTTGTACGCCGCCGCCGCCTCATAAATATGTCGGAAATCCTGGGGATTCAGATGAAACGTATT
>JADYYF010000010.1 GCA_020853795.1 Candidatus Zixiibacteriota bacterium | reverse complement strand
CTCCGCACCGCTCGAACCCTCCGCCTCTGGCGGAGGGGCGGGCGGCGGAGAATGCGAAAGGACATTATGCAGACCCTGATCGATACCTCGACCGCGCACTACGCCGCCGGTCCCGGCTTCACGCGCCGCCAATTTCAGCTCGTCGCCGGTCCGTACAGCGGCCGCAAGGTCGTCATCTACAATTCCGGACCGGCGACGATCAAGTTCAACTACGCCGACCCGCCCTACGCTTCCTGGTCGGCGCCGGTGATAATCACGAACGCCGCCGCCGACTTCCCCGCCAGTGCCTGGCTCGATCCCGATGGGGGCATCTACCTGGCCTACACCGCGCAAACGACGCTTGACCTGATCTTTCGCAAATTGACCTTCGGGGCCGGAGAGTGGAGCGTCGGTCCCGAGATCGTCATCTATGGCGACAAGGACAACTACTTCCCGTCTCTGGTCAAGGATTCACTCGGCCGTCTGCAGGTGTCATGGTCGTGTTACGATTCCGGCACCGGCCAGCAGGTGGTACGGCACAAGCGCTCGACCTCCGACGGTGCGGTCTGGGGCTCCGGTCCGAGTGATGCCGGCAACGCTCTGACGGCCGGATCGGTCGCGGTGTACAGCCAGCTCGTCCACATGTCGGGGAGCGTGTATTGTCTTTACACCGATGGCGGTACGCGGCTGGCTTGTCGGCGAATGATCGACGGCGCGCTGCAATTTGAGGATGAAACAACGCTGTATCAAGGCGTATTCCTCGGTGAGCGTTTCGCGGCCGCCGTCGCTGCACCCGCGTCGATGATCGGGGTTGCCTTCGAAGCGCTGTACAGACTCTGGTACATGGAATTCGACGGCGCGAACTGGAGCGGCCTGTATGAGATCGCGTCTTCGCCCGCCACCGGTCCGCTGGTACTCTTCAATGGCGCCACGCCCTGCGTCGTCTACGGCAACGATCTCGGTGGTGGTCAGATTGAGGCGAAGTACCGCATCAAGAGCGGCGCCGGTTTTGCGCCCCAGCAGGATCTGGCGCCCGAATTGCGTCGCTTCCATCATGTCTTTGTATATGACGATTCCGCTGCGCAGAAGTACGCGTCGTTGACCGTCGAAGCTGCCTCATCCGCCGCGGCTGACGTGATCCATCCAACTTCGGGCTGGCTGCTCGAAGTGGCCAACGATGCGATTTATCTCGGCGCTGATGCCCCGTTCGCAGAGGTGATGATTACGCTTTCGACTCCCGGTGTCGGCGGCACGACGGAGTGGCAGTACTTCGACGGCACGATCTGGCGCAGTTTCACGCCGATCTCCGGTGCCTACAATCTTGATGCGGCATCGCAGCGCGTGCGGCTCTGGATCGACTCGGCTCACTGCCCGGTTGAATGGCAGAAGAACCTGGTGGAACTGAAGCTCCAGTACTGGCTGCGCATCGTCGCAACCGCGCCGTTTACGACACCGCCAGTCGGCTCACAGATTACGCCGCTGCCCCAAATCGCTCACTTCAGCAATTAAAGGAGGGAACATGCCGTTCACCGACATTGCTACCGTCCGCCAGCACTTGCAGGAGACCGCGTCGTTGCAGGACGCTTTCCGCGACGTGCCGCTGCCGCTGACCGGGGTCGCCCCGGCCGCGTTGTTGCACGGCAACCTGCGCGCCGGATCGGTGATCGTGAAAGGGAAGGAGCTGGGTGCACCGCAGTTCGTTGAGATCGCGCTCCGCAGCCAGCCGCAATCGCTGGGTGCCGTGCAATTGATTCCGGACAGCGTTGTGGTCGCCTCCGATAGCTCGCTCGGACGAATCTTCACCGAGCATGTTGATTACCATATCGATTACCGGCTCGGCCAGATCACGCGGCTCGAAGCGGGCGCGATCGTGCCGGATGCCGTGGTCGCGGTCTGGTACTACGCGTATCGCATTCACGTTGAAGGCGTCGATTACAGCGTGGACTACGAGAAGGGGACGATTCGCCGCCTCGCCGGCAGCAGTATCGAAGACGGGCAGACCGTCTTCGCTGACTACGAGACTGACGGAGCGCTGCTGAATGACGATCAGATCACCAATGTCATCGTCGAAGCCGACGACCTGATACTGGCGGTTATCGATCCGGCTTACCACGGCTCGACCGCGCAGGCGCTGATCACCGCCGAGACGTACCTGGCCGTGAGCATTCTCTGCCGCATCAAAGCGGTGGCGACGCTGCAGGCGGGGCAAGATTTCAACGTCACGGCGGCGCGCTCGTGGCAGGAATTGGCGAATCGCTACGAAGCGGACGCGTACCGGATCGCGGCTCGGTATCGCACGCCGTCGGGGACGCTCAGTTCGCCGGTGCGCGTCACGGGAGGAGATCACCTATGAATCCGACGCTCAGCTATCTTCTGGGTCGGCGCATGTGGTGGGTGCCGGGAGTGGCGGTATGGGGGCAGATTGCCGATTTCGAGCCGGAGGTCATTTGCAGTCAGGTCGACGGCGCGAGCAAGCGAATCGTCCATGGCAAATTCGCCATCGGCGGTTCAAGCCAGACGATTCGCTACATCGATTTGATCGACAGCAAGGGTAATCCGCTGCCGGAGACGCTGACCAATCCGCGCGTGATGGCGCAGGCCAAGGGGGAAATCGGTGTCATCGTGCAAGGAGAGGAGACAGCGCAGTCGTTCGTCCTGGCCAAAACGCAGGCGACCGACCAACTCGCCGTCGCTGATCTGCTGATTGTGGAAATGGGGTAGACGATGCTGATGACGATTCTCACTACCGTGTGTCCACAGTGCGGGCTGGTCTTCGTCGCCGACACGGAGCACACGATGAATGTTTGTCCGTTCTGCAATCGCGGCTTCAAACTGCAGCCCGCGACGCTGCTGGAGGCGCAATTGCAGGGGGAGGTTAATGAGCGGCAAGCGTAAACCGGTGCGCCGCCCGCCCAGCGACCTGGAAGTCCTGGAGGAAATTCAGGCTAAAATCGTCGAGGAACTGCGCGCCAAGGAGATTAATCCGCGGGTCGGCGATTTGCTCAAGGCGCTCGAGTTGAAGCTGAAATTGAAGTTGTCGGAGCAGCAGAAGGAGAAGATCTGGGAGTTGATCAATCAGCTACGGGCGGAGGAATTGCCCGCTGATGAGCCATCGTCCGCCGACGAGGGCGAGTGAGGCGCATCGACACGCGGCGCCATCGCCAGCCGCATCAGGTAGAACATCAGCGAGACCGGGGTTACGGCGATTACCAGAGCGAGCAACATCCCTTGCAGGATCGGCGAGGGCAGCAGGTAGGACAAGATCAGCAGGGTCCAGATCAGCGCCGTGATTTTGCCGAACAAATTCGAAGTCGGCGTGGGCCGCTTGAATTTCAACGCCAGCAGTG
>JADYYF010000009.1 GCA_020853795.1 Candidatus Zixiibacteriota bacterium | reverse complement strand
GTTTGTGCGAGGCATCGCCGCTGAGTTGCACCCCGGCCATCTCGAGGCCGGCGTCCTGTACGAGCTGATTGGCGATGTCGCTCCGGCTCAGCTGTTTGTGGGTTACGAATTTGTTGCGGAAGTCCATTTTGATCGTCGGGCTCTTGGCTTCGATGGTCACCGTGGCGAGGTTTTGTCCGCGGCTGTTGATCTCGACGTCGGTGATGATCCCGGCGAACTCCAGCGGTTTGGCCTGACCGACGTACTCTTCCTGCGGCGTCACCGTCAGGTTGATGGACTTGCCGATGATGTCGTGATAGGCGTTGGTTTGATTGAGTTGGTTGCTCAGGTCCATGGAGGTGAGATCGGCTGTCAGCGTCACGCGTAAGACATGGTGCTCAAACGCGGCCTGGTTCAGCTCGATATAGCTGATCACCCAGGACACGACGGATCCGTCGACTTTCACTTCCGTCTTTACTGTCATCCGCGAGCCCGGACCCTTGTCCGGCGATTCGTTCTCGGGAATATCCGTCACATGGATTGCCATCGTTGCCTCGTTTCCTGCGCTACCTTACGACAGCGGGAAGGGAGAACTTCTCTCGCCTTCCCGCAGATTTTCGTCCTGGTCCGTCAGGCTTATTTGCCCTTCCAGTCCTTCTTGTATTCGGTGCCGTTCAGATCCACGAGCTCCGCGGAAATCTCGAAGTACTCATACATCTGTTCGTTCGGCGCCGACGCGGTCGACGGGACGTGCTCTTCGTAGTGGGTGATGAATCCGTTTTCCCACTTGAGCACCTTCAGGTCCTTCTTCAGGTTCGGGTCCTTGAAGGTGATCTGGCCGGCCTTGCGGTTCACCTGGGACGAATCGAACGCCCACTTGGCGATACCGATGTTTTCGTCCGATTCGCGGCTGATCTTGATCTTCAGACCGGTCGGAACCGAGCTCGGCTTGCCGTCGGCCAGATCGTGGGGCGTGAACAATTCGTAGCTCACCGAGTGAACCTTGTCGAACTTTTCGCCGTCCACCAGCAGTTCAACTTCCTGTGCCATTCTTCATTTCCTCCTCAGAATGTTGCCTGTATCTGTTACTTTCGTTCTTGAATTCGAACTTCGTTTGCTTCATCCCAACTGTCGCCGGGAGATGCGGTCGGTTCGAAATTATTTTACGGCCGTCTGACCGGCGTCGTCCACCATCGCTTCGAGTTTGACCACATACTGCTTGATCGGCGTCTTGGTATTGAGCGCCACTTCGAGCAGCATCTGTTGGTTCTCGATCATTTCGTTGGTCGCGATGACGTTGCAGGTGAACCCGTTGATCACCTTGTTGCGCTGCAAGAGGCTCAGGAACTTGTTGAGATCAGCGTCGATCGACTTCTTCAGCTTCTCATCAAAGCCCTTGTAAACCTGCTGGTTTAAGTAATTGCGCATCACCTTGTAGATGTAGTCGTAGGTGCGCTTGATCGTGTAGTTACGGAACTTGGCGTCTTTCGACAGCGTGTCCGCGCCCATCGCGACGACATCGCCGACGTCGCCCTGCCAGTTGAGGACGCAGTTGATGCCCTTCTCATTCAACTTGGTGTTTTTCGCCTCGTTGAGTTTGATCCGGGTCGCCTGCACGCCGCCCAGCTTGCCGTTGACCTTGCCGGCCGAGGGCGCCTGGATGCCGATCTCGTTGTCGTTTTTGTAAATCAGACCGGCCACCAGCGATGAGGGTGGAATCCAGAGCGGATCCTTGTCGAAGCGGCTTTCCGGCTTGTCGGCTTTGACGTAGTTGCCGAACACCGAAATGTACGCTTTGTATTCGTCGTTGGAGCGGAGCGAATCGTAGGATGGATCGTCCAGCTCTTCCGACAGCTCTTCGTAGCTGTTCAAGTGCTTGAAGTCGGTCAGCACGTGGAGCTTGCTCGGCATCCCCATGTCGCGCGCCACCGTGTCGATGTCCTTCACGCTGCCGAGGTATCCCGGAATGCAGCAGAGCGAGTAGCAATTGGTGATGTCGTAGAGGCCGTAAATGTCGTGCACTTGGCGGTTGATGTACTCGAACTTCTCGCGGTCGTTCGGATCGGTCAGATCGGAGATGCCGACGTTGGCGAAGTAGGCGTAGATCTCCGCATCGGGCCGGGCGGCGGCGTTCTGGAAGAACAGGTCGACACCGCGATAGGCGACTTCCAGCGGCCGGATTGTCGCGTGGATGTTCTTCATGTTCTCCGACAGGTTCTTGTCCGCTTCGGCAATCAGATTGTCGAGTTTGTCCTTGAACTCGTCGGAAGTGGCATCGCCGGCCTCGAACAAGCTCGCCCAGACGCTCAGGCGCTGCTTGAGCTGTTTGCGGCGATCTTTGAATTCGTCCGAAGACAGGAACTTGTTGAAGGATTCGTTCTTCGGATCCAGGAACTTGGCGCCTTCGATGTACACGCCGTCCTGGCTCGTGAAGTGCGACAGATGATCCTTAATCACCTCGTAACCGACAAAACCGGCGCCGAGGATGTCTTTTAGGTCGGTTTTCTCCTTGACCTTGACTTCAGCCTGTTGCTGTTGGTCTTTTTCCTGATCAGCCATGACTACCTCTTCCCCGGTTACAGTTTCTCGATGTAAGACTTAATGACGTTCAAGAACTCTTCCTTTTTGGCCGGATTCGACAGCTCCTTTTTGAGCTTGGAATTCGGTTTCTCGAGCAGGTTCTTGAGGTTGCGCAGGATTTCGACTTCGTTGTATTTTTCCCAGAGGTACTGGTTTTTCTTGATGATTTCCATCGAGCCGAAATCTTTCATCGAATTGAATCCCAGCTCGACGGACTCTTCCGAACCGTCCTGCTTGTTGACGGTGATTTCCTGCGTCGGCTGGAATTTCGCGAATACTTCCTTCAAATTCTTGCACCGCGTCAACTCGGGTTCGGTCTCCTCGCGCGAATTCAGTTTGGTCAAGTAGACCATCTTATTCGACGGCAAGAGATCGACCGGAATCGAATCGCTTTTCTCCTTGTACTCGGTGGTGCCGATATGAGGGGCGGCAATTCGGAATTGATCTGCCATGGTTTCCTCCTGATTCCTCGCTTATATTCTCACAATTTCAAAATTTTCGCCGGTGAAACGCACCTCGACCTGCGACCCTTCCGGGAAGCGGCCGTCGATGATGCCGACCGAGAGCGGATTGAGAATTTCTTTCTCCATCACCCGCTGCAACGGCCGCGCGCCCATCTCGAAATTATATCCCCGCTCCGCCAGCGCCTTCATGGCCTCGGGCGTGCAGGAGATCTTCATCTTCTGATCCTTGAGAATCTTGTTGATCACCTTCAACTGGATATTGACGATCGCGCTGATGCCCTTCTCGGTCAGGGGCCGAAAGATGATCCACTCCAGCCGGTTCAAGAATTCGGGCCGGAACTTGGCTTTCAGCACCTGCATCATTTCTTCGCGCTCGACCGGCTTGTTTTCGCGGTAGCAGTCGAGAATGTAGTTCGAGCCGAAGTTCGAAGTCAGGATGACGATGGTATTGGTGAAATCGATCGTATTGCCCTGGCCATCGGTGAGCCGGCCGTCGTCGAGTAGCTGCAGCATGATGTTGAACACATCCGGATCGGCCTTCTCGACCTCATCGAACAGGACCACCGAGTACGGACTACGCTTCACCTTTTCGGTGAGCATCCCCCCCGCTTCGTAGCCAACATAGCCCGGGGGCGCGCCGATCAGTTTTGCCACCGAGTGTTTCTCCATGAATTCCGACATATCGAAGCGGATCATGTTTTTTTCGTCGTTGAACAGGAACTCCGCCAGTGTCTTGGCCAGTTCCGTCTTGCCGGTACCGGTGGAGCCGAGGAACAGGAACGATCCGATCGGCCGGTTGTGGCGTTTGATCCCGGAGCGCGAGCGCCGTACCGCTTCGCAGATGGTTTTGATGGCGTCATCCTGATCGATGACCCGTTGCCCGAGGTGCTGCTCGAGGTGGAGCAGTTTCTCTTTCTCGTCCTCCATCATGCGCGAGACCGGGATTTTCGTCCAGCGCGAGATGACATAGGCCACGTCCTCGGAGCCCAGGGTTTGCTTCTCGGCCGTCACGAATTTTTCCAGCCGATCGATTTTTTCCAGATTCTCGCGAAACTTGGCGATTTGAGTTTTCTCTCCGCTCATTCCATCTTTCCGTTCAAGCCTGATTCGTATTTCTCTCGGCGATTGCGCCGGGACTGCGCCCGCGCAACAACCCGTCTAAACCCGCCCCACCCACAACGAAAATGTTTCTTCAAACCGATCGTTAAACTCATCGATCCGGCGGCGGGCTTCCTCGCTCAATGCTTCGTCGCTGTCGGCCGCCACTTGCGTTCCCAGCAGAGCTTTGATCTCATCGGCCATCTTGCGCAGCGCGGGAATTTCGTTCTTGGCGCGCGTGCAGTTGAGGCGGAAGGACGCGGCGGCTTCATCGAGCAGATCGATTGCCTTGTCGGGCAGGAACCGGTCGCCGATGTAGCGCTGCGAGAGTCGAATCGCCTCGTCCACCACGAGATCAGGGATGGCAAGATTGTGATGCTTGCCGTAGGTATCGCGCACGCCGGAGAGAATCTCCTGGGCTTCGGTGAAGGTTGGTTCTTCGACCATCACCCGTTGGAAGCGGCGATCCAGCGCCTTGTCTTTCTCGATGTACTTGCGATACTCTTCCAGGGTGGTTGCGCCGATCACTTTGAAGGTGCCGCGCGCCAGCGCCGGCTTGATCAGATTGGCCGCATCCATACCGCCGGAGGGATTTCCGGCGCCGACCAGCGTGTGTACTTCATCGATGTAGAGAATCAGATTGCCCTTGCCTTTCGCCAAGCGCGAGATCAGGGCATTGAAGCGCTCCTCGAATTCACCCTTGTACTTGGCTCCGGCCACCAGTTGTCCGAGATCCAGTTGCAGGAGAATCGAGTCCCACAACTCCGGCGTGGTCAGCTTGTTGACGATTTGCAGCGCGAGACCTTCCACCAAGGCCGACTTGCCCACCCCGGGCGGTCCCACGAGGATCGGGTTGTTCTTGCGGCGGCGGATCAGCACGCGCGAGATGTTGTAGATGTCTTCCTTGCGGCCGAAGAAATTGTCAAATTCGCCGCGGCGGGCTTTCTCGCACATATCGACGCAGTACTTGATGCCCTCGGCGCCGGCGACGGCATCTTCACCTTCACCGGTGGTTAATGCCGGTCCGCCGGCGATCGACTGGACGACTTTCATTTCGGCGTTGGCGTCGATGATCTTGCCTTCGTCAAAATCGAGGCGGCGGCGGATCTGCTCCGAGAGCGGCGAATCGGCCGAGACCAGGACCATCAGCACGTGTTCCGGCCGTACCTCAGCATCGGAATATTTCTCGGCGCGATTGCCGGCGGCAACCAAGAGGGACTGCAGCGCCGGCGAAGCCGCAGGCCGCACTTCATCCGCCGCGGATTTGCCGAGTTTGGAGAGTTCGTCCGCCAGGAGCGCTTCGAAGTACTCCGGTTTCTTGCCGAGTTGTTTCATCAGGGCGGCCAGTTCGCCGCCTTCGTCCCGCAGCAGGGTCAAAAACAGGTGCTGAGGGCGGATTTCCGCGTGGTAGTAACTTTTGGCCAGTTCCTGCGAACGCCGAATAGCGTTCTGCAGGGTCGTTGAAAACGATCCTAAATCCATACTCTCTTCACGTTGGGGGTACGAAATTTCCCGTTACTGATGCGCTAAACTGAAAAATTAACTTCCAACTTGTTCCCTGTCAAGGCGATAATTCATCCTCAAAGTCGCCGATGGAAGTTTGAGGACTTCATCGCCCCACAATCTTCCACCCTTCCGGTTCTTCCATTCCTGGCGTTCGGTCCGGCGCCACGTTGCGCCCCCGCTTGTGCCCTTATCCGCCGAACAATCGATCAATAATAGTTTTTTTACGCGTGCGCTCAACTCGAAAAGTGCCCGCGCGCAAAAAATCGGCCAGTGTCCGCCCGCGTTCGTCGTAGCCGGCAGATGCAAAGTACTTGGCCAACCACCCCTCCAGATCGGCTACGGTGGCTGGACGCTTATCTGCGGCAAACGTGGTCATCTTACCGATAATCTCGCCGAGATCCTTCAGGCAGCTTCGCGTATCGGCATCGCGATACTGCGGATAAAGTGACTCCAGTTTTACCCCGCGTCCCTCGCGGATGTTCTGCCGAGCTTCAAAAATATTGTGACCAACGAACGGATGTTGTGCCGTTGCCATTTCCAGCATGATCAGGCCGAGCGAGTAGATATCTGAGCGCCGGTCAGCGTAACCGGACTTCAAGAGCTGCTCGGGTGACTCGTAAACCTGAGGCGTATAGGGCAACTCAATTTGCTGACGGTCAGCAAAATAGCAGAACGGCAGCATATCGATGTCCAAAAGCAGAACGCGGCCATCCGGTGTCAGCAGGACATTTTCCGGCTTCAGATTGCGATGCAGCGGAATGAGATTCCCCAGCCCCGGCGACGGCCGCATCCCGTGAATCTGCGTCAGGGCTTCGCCGATCCCGAGTCCGATCAATCCGACCAGGTCCGGATGCAAGGGGGCGTGTTCGTCGATTACTCGTCGCAAGCTGACGCCGTCGACCAGATCGTATTCGAGGAACTGTATCCCTGCATGTTGACCGGCGCCGCGAAACGGCAGCAGCGCCTCGCCGCGAAATTCGCGCAAGTAGCGCACCTGCCGCTGCAGAATCTCGCTGATTCCGGTGTGCTCGGACAATCGGCGCCGCAGCACTTTGAGGCGAACGGCTTGCTGATTGTCGGTGCGGCGGGCGCGATAGCAGAAGCTGACTGCGCCTTCCCCAATCGGATTCTTGTCGAGAATGTATGTCTGAAATCGTTCCGGCAGATCGGGGTTGTCCACTGCCGCGAACTGGGCAAATCGTCCGTGAGTGTTGCTCGACATCATCCAACTTCAGCCCCCAATCGTGATCACGCAGAGATGTTTATAGTCCAAAACTGGGATTGGCTCCCAGGTTGCGCTCGTCTTCCACCGTGAAGCGGATCACGGTTTGCATCCCAACTTTGATTAAGTCGTTGCTTTTCAACAAGGTTTGATCGGCGCGCACGCCGTTAATCGAGGAGCCGTTACGCGAGAGATTCATAAACAGGAATGTATCTCCGCGCCGAATCACGGCAAAATGCTCGCGGCTAATGGCTGGATCTTCATCCGAGAGCACAAAATCGCATCTGTCCGACGAGCGACCGACGCGGAATTGTACGGCGTCGGTAGTGAATTGCCGTCCGCGATCAGGACCCTCTTCAACAACCATCAGCGGCCTAAGTGACATAGGTTTAACAAGTAAATCGGTTGTGCCGTCAAAATCAATAGAATTGTACCGCAGTGGAACCAAGAAGGAAGTGAAATCGGTACTGAGTGAGGAAATTCTTTGAGTCCACAGAATATTGGCCATATGCCACAATGGCGCAGTGCTACGCCAGAATGACATCAAATGCACATGGTGTCTCCTGTTGACCTTTTACTTGCGCACTGGATTCAATTCGAGAACTTGGCTACATCATGTTTCTTGGTCATTACGGAGTAGCGTTGGCTTCCAAGCGAATCGCTCCAAGGATTTCACTTGGGAGTCTGGTATTCGCTTCGCTCTTCATCGATTTGATCTGGCCGATATTCCTTCTGGCCGGGATCGAGCACGTAACGATTGCACCGGGAATTACGGTGATTACGCCGCTAGACTTCCAAGACTACCCAATCAGTCACAGTTTGCTGGCGGTCGTGCTTTGGGGCGGGTTACTTGGGATAATCTATTACATG
Organism: Candidatus Zixiibacteriota bacterium; assembly: GCA_020853795.1. Classification (NCBI taxonomy): domain Bacteria; kingdom Pseudomonadati; phylum Candidatus Zixiibacteriota; species Candidatus Zixiibacteriota bacterium. Next base: position 959 of record JADYYF010000009.1, on the reverse strand, counting down.
GTGCGGCGGTCGAAAGGCGGGGCGTTTCTGATCGGGGTCTTGGTAGTGAGCCACTGGGCGTTGGATCTACTGGTGCATCGGCCTGACCTGCCGTTGACACCGTTGGGGGGCGAGAAGTACGGGCTCGGCCTGTGGAATTCCCACGCCGCTACCTTAGCGCTTGAGTACGGGCTGCTGGTAGTGGGGGCGATCGTTTATGCAACTACAACACGAGCGCGGGATTGGATCGGACGATGGGTGTTTTGGGGAACGGTGCTGATTCTGGCGGCGATCTATGTGGCAAACCTTGTGGGGCCGCCACCTCCGGGTACGACGGCGTTGGCGCTGGTGGCATTGGCGCAATGGCTGTTTGTGCTGCTCTTTGTCTGGATTGACCGACATCGGCGGAATGCGCTGAATCGAGCATATTAGCAGCGGCGCTGGAATTCGCGGTCCAGGAAAGGGCCGGCTCTCAATTGACCTCGGCGCCGGCAGCATCAACCAGAAGGGCAGAAGTAACATGAAGGGGATAGGGCGAAAGCGCGTAAGAATGCTGTAGGTACACCGGAAAGATTAATCGCTTTGCGAGGAACGGCGCGGGTCGTATACTTGATAATGTGGGGGCAAACGGTGTTGGATCGATAGTTGGATTGAGGATAGCAGATGGCAGATTCGAAGGCGCAACAGCCTCATTCGCATGAAGAAAACACCGGCGGTTTGGCCGGGGTCAAGAACATAATAGCGATTGCCTCCGGCAAGGGCGGGGTCGGCAAATCGACGGTTTCAGCGAATCTTGCAGTAGCCTTGAAGCAGACCGGCGCGAAGGTTGGACTGATGGACGCCGATATTTACGGACCGAGCCAGCCCGGGATGCTGGGGGCAAGGCAAGCCAAGCCGGGGATCAAGGGTGATCTTCTGGAGCCGGTAGAGCGCTTCGGCGTGAGTTTCGTGTCGATGGGGCTTCTGATCGATAACGATGG
>JADYYF010000008.1 GCA_020853795.1 Candidatus Zixiibacteriota bacterium | reverse complement strand
CCGATAATCATATATTGTCGCGCGACCTGACCGTGTCGCAAATTCCACTCCCCGGTAGCTCAGTCGGTAGAGCAGCTGACTGTTAATCAGCGGGTCGCTGGTTCGAGCCCGGCCCGGGGAGCTTTTTATTGTTGTCCCCCGACGACTTACGAACTCCATTCAGTTCAACTCTCTTACGGTTCCTCTGAAGAAAGGGCCGCTGACTGGAGACTGTCATGTTGGAGTCGCGACGAATCGCGCAAGCCGATGAAAAGGTCAAGGGCACAGGTTACCAGAGATACTACGACTCGTTCAAGTTGGAGTGCAGGATCTGCAATCCAACTCATTTGACTATCGGAGGGCATCTGGAGAGAATTGGCTATCTGATCGAATACCTGAGAAAGAAACTCAGTGTGAACAACAATTGTCTTCCGAAGTACGATGCACCACAGGGGGAACGTCACAAATAGTGAAATTTAATTGTAGCTTCTCGACCACTCACTGCGTATACTAAAATGTTAATGTTAATTTGAGTTCGACCTTTTCCGCAGTCTTGTTCTAATCTACAACTCTTCGCTAAAGTAAAATCTCGAATTGATCGCGCAATGACGCGCAGTAAATCAGCTGTCTTGAAATGACGGGATTCCAGTGAAGGCAACGTCCATCAAGATCAGCAAAAATGGAGTGTAGAGTGAATATCTACGTCGGAAACATGTCGTTCGAAACGACAAAAGAACAGTTGCGCCAGGCTTTCGAAGGCTTTGGTCAGGTCTCAACCGTGAACGTCATTACTGATCGCGACAGCGGACAGCCGAAAGGGTTCGCGTTTGTTGAGATGCCGGCAACCGCAGAGGCGACTGCCGCCATTGGCGGGCTCAACGGCCGCGAGATGAACGGTCGCGAGTTGAAAGTTAATCAGGCGAAACCGCGCGAAGACCGTGGTAATCGCGAAGGCGGCAACGGCTACCGCAAAGTGTATTAGCCTCGACATTGCCCCACTCGTGGTAGCATTGCCACAGGACTGAAACTCGGGGAGACCGGTCAGCCGGTCTCCTTGTTTTAACGTGTCAGTACGACACAACAAGGGGATCGCGGAAACGGGGGCAATAGGTCGGCCATGGTCTACCGAGTGCGACGGACATTCCTCTTGGTTGCTTGGTTGCTCGTACCTGTTATGTAGCCTTCTTGGGCTGTCTATCCTGTCTGGCCTTCTCCTCTTGCTCGCGCTTGCTTTTCTTCTGCTTTCGCTCTTTCTCTTTGTCTTTCTTTCCGCCTTTGTCACCCATCATCTACCTCTCTTCTCCAGCGAACTGCTTCTCGTTATGGTGTGCTGTGAACTGCGGCACCGGGGAGTACTCTCTCCATCGACAACAGAGCCGCGTTCGGATCATGACGAAATGCTCCTTCCGGCAACCACTGCCAAAAATGGCCAAGGTCCTTGCGAATTCTCCCTATGAAATATTCGGGAATCTCATCCGTCTCCTGTTCGAAGAATCGTCGGAATGGTCGGTCGCTATCCAGTCGCTTGCGCACTTCAGTGAAGTAGGCAATGCGACCAAAGCGCTCCGACGAGAGCCCACGGACAACATTCAGCCATCTGGGAATCGTCTCGCCATTGGCCAGGAATCGCCGGAGCAGCAGGCGCGAAGAGTAGGAGAATGATGTTACATCAATGAGATAATCGTAGAATTCCGGCCAGGAATAGTTCTTGGGACGAATGTTCATCTGAACGTTGCTGAGGAAGTGAAACGGAATCGGCAGCACCCGGTTGGCGCGCTGAAGCTCGATGTTGAGGGGTGCTGCTGCGCCAAAAGCGGAAAGCATCGAGTAAGCCGGAAACGCCCCCGGCGTGATGTCGAGAAACCGCTTGGTCAGTTCGAACGGCGCCGGCCCCTCATCGCCGTCGAGTCCGAAGATATGGTTGGTTTGAACATACGGAATGTGGCGGAGGATCATCCGGATGTGAGCCGATACTTTTCGAACTTTGTCAATTCCCGTTATCGTGCCCGTGCTTGACTTCTTGCCCATCTCGAACCAGGACTCAATTCCGGGTAGCAGCGCCTTAAATCCATTACGCGCCAGTCTCTTTACACGCGGTTCGGAGAGCAGAGACAGAGACGACTCGGCAATGAAATCGATTCGACCCGACGGAACTGACTCCTCGATGGCATCCATACAGCGATCGAACTGGACGCCGAAGTTCGGGTCGTGCCATGCCACCCGCGGACGTTTCAACTTTGTGAGAAGAAAACGCAGATCCCGCTTCATTTCACCGACATCCAGCGGCTGGTATGGAACCTGCGCGTCGATGCAGAAATCACAGGAATACGGACAGCCCAGGCTGCTCAGGAGCGGGACGATTTTAATGAACGGCGCTTTCCGCAGGGTCTGTTCAATAAACTTCCAGCGTTCACTTACACTGGGCAAGTCGATGGGATGGCGTGCTGCCGAGAGGTGCTGACCGACGGGACGGTATGGAGCACAATCTTGAAGCACTCTTTGGATCAGCGCTTTGTCGGTGAAGCCAAGAACGTAGTCGAAATACTTCTGCGCATCCTGAGGATAACAGCGGGCATGAGGCCCGCCAAGTACGGTGACCGCGCCACGAGATCGAAACAACTTGCTCAAGGCGTAGGACAATAAGGCTGCCTCGGTGAATGCGCTTATGAACACGATATCGACCTCGACAGGCAGCTCGTCGATGAGATTCTCCCGGCCGGTGTAGGTCACCAGGGTGACGTTATGCCCCTGTAGTTCACACCACGTCGCCACAACTTGCGGCATGATGCTGACGAAATTGGCACCCATGACGCGCATCCAGATCGTCTTCATCGGGGCTTTGGCCACAAGATCAATGATACCGACAGAGAGTTTTCTCACGTCAAACGACTCCCATGCAAGTTACGACCAGCGTCACGACTGCGATCGTTTCCAGCGTGCGGTTCCAGCTGTCCGTAGATCATCCGGCCGCTGTCACCATGACTGTGCCGGAAATAGTCACCGAGGCACAATTCACCTATACTCCATGAGTATAGTAGTAAGGCGCAGCCGGGCAATCGGTCGAAGGATTGAAAAGGGAGCTAATTCCTAAGATTGAGTTGCGGTCGCTACTGATCAGAAATTCAGGCGCGTGGCTTGCGAACGATTCTGTCGGTGAGCGCAAAGCTGGCCAACTCCAGCCGCGTCTGCAGCGCCAGTTTCTCGAGCGTGTTATGGACGTGACTCTTTACGGTGTGGACGGCAATCTTCAGTTCGCACGCGATCTCCTTATTGCTCATTCCGCGTGCAATGAGATCGACGACTTCGTGCTCACGTCTGGTCAACCTGACCGCTTGCATCAGCCGGTCAGCCTTTCCGGTCTGAACAGCGAACTCGACAATGTGGGAAAATAGCGATTCCGTCAGGGGCGGTGGGAGCACCTTCTTGCCTTCAGCCACCGACCGGATCGTTTGCAGGAAGTCTTCGATCGTGGCATCCTTGAGGATAAAACCGGAGACTCCGGCCTTAACAAATTCGATCACTTCCGCCTGAACCGGAATGAGGTCCATCACAACAATTTCGGCCTTCGGAAAACGGGTCTTGATCGTCTCCGCGATTCGGAGGCTGTTCTGACTCCGCAAGCCCAGATCAAGCAGCACCACCTGGGGCTTGAGTTTCCCGGCTTTTTCGAGGGCATCACCGTTGCCTGACGTCGAAACCGCCCGGATATCCGGCTGGTCATTGAGCATCGCACAAATACCCTCGCGCAGTATGCGATTATCTTCAATCAGCAACACTCGGATTTTCGACACGCGTGATCCTTCCGTTGGCGGTCAGTGGTTGATCCGGTGTCAGAAAATATGGAGCCTCACCGAAACGCGTCAAGCACAAAAAACGGATCCGCCTGGTCCGGAAGTGGCCGCCCCGCCTAGACTTGGTCGGCGTCCGGAGCGCCTACGTCAGACGCATTTGGCGGACAGCGAATATATAATGAGGCGATTCCGAAATTTCGACGTACTTACTTATATACATGGTGTCCCCGAGTTGATGGTCTCCCAAGCCTTGCTGCGACAAATCAATCCTTGTCAAATCATCGATCAGGAACAGACAGCGGATTCCATGAGTGCCTCATGGTCACTGGCGAAGCCGTGCCAGACTAATCTTCGAGTGGGTCGAAGAGCGCAGGAGATGCGGTTTGGATATCCCTATGGGGCGCCCGTCACCAGATACTTCTCTGTCAGCGCTTCGCGACCGACGCACTATCTGGAGCCGTCCCTCGGGCCCGGGGACTAGATCCTTTTTCAATCCTTCGAGCGATTGCGCCTTCTGAAGGTCAGATCCATACTAAGATGCGTAGATGTCGGCTCTTCCGGCGCAGGAGAACGGCGCATCAGAACGTACTCGCGTCCTTCAGTACCGGTTGAGGCCGATACGACAGGACTCCAGCTGTGTGAAAGGACATATTCGGTTTGCAAAACGGCTCAGATGGCTCGCTTATCAAGCGAGTCGCATTCATCGGTAATTACCTGCCGCGACGGTGTGGTATCGCGACCTTCACGACCGATTTGTGCGAAGCAGTCGCCGCCGAAAACGATGGAATGACCTGCATCGCCGTGCCGGTTAATGACACCGATCAGGGGTATGAGTATCCCGATCGCGTGCGGTTCGAGCTCTCAGAGAAGGACATTGAATCTTACCGCCGGGCAGCCGACTTCCTGAATATCAACGATGTTGATTTGGTCTGCCTGCAGCATGAGTACGGCATCTTCGGCGGGCGGGCCGGCAACCATATCCTGACCCTCCTCCGCGAGTTGCGAATGCCAATTGTCTCAACCCTGCACACCGTCCTGGCAGAACCGGACGCGCACCAACGTTCGGTCCTGGAAGAGATTGCGAAGCTCTCAGATCGACTCGTCGTCATGAGTCAGCGCGGAAAGAGTTTTCTCACCGATATTTATCGCGTGTCTCCTGACAAAATCGATCTCGTCCCTCACGGTATTCCGGATGTTCCGTTCGTTGACCCGAGTTTTCACAAGGACCTTTTCGGCGTTGAGGGGAAGATGGTCCTGCTCAGCTTTGGACTGCTTTCGTCCAGCAAGGGGATCGAAAATGTCATTGAGGCCCTGCCGTCAATCCTGGTTGATCATCCGAACGTTGTCTACATCATCCTCGGCGAGACCCATCCCCATGTAAAACAAACTGACGGAGAAGCTTACCGGCTGTCGCTCCAATGGCTGGCCCGGGAGCGAGGCGTCGAGAGCAATGTCATCTTCTACAACCGGTTCGTCAGCTTGAAAGAACTGATTGAGTTCATTGGCGCCGCAGATATCTACATCACTCCCTATCTCAACCAAGCCCAGATCACATCAGGCACGCTCGCCTACACGCTGGGTGCCGGGAAAGCCGTCATCTCGACGCCCTACTGGTACGCCGAGGAAATGCTGGCTGAAGAGCGCGGAGTGCTGGTGCCGTTCAAGGACCCGACGGCCCTCGCCCAGAAAGTCATTGATCTATTGGACGATGAAGCCAAGCGACACGCCATGCGCAAGCGCGCCTATCTGTTCGGACGGGAAATGATCTGGTCGCGAGTGGCGCGTCGCTACCGCGCGACTTTCGAACGTGCCCGGGCCGGGCGACGTCATTTCAGCAGCCCCGGATTCGCGGTCAAGGCTCTCGATAAACATCCCGGAGAACTGCCGCCACTGAAGCTTGATCATCTGCGCAACATGACGGACGAAACCGGCATTTTGCAGCATGCGATCTTTACGATCCCCAACTATCACGAGGGATACACCACCGATGATAACGCGCGCGCCCTGATCGTGAGCGCCCTTCTGGAAGACGTCGGCAACCAAGAAGCTTCCGAACTGGCCTCACGATATCTGGCTTTCGTCTGGTACGCCTATAATGCAGACACTGGACGCTTTCGTAACTTCATGACGTACCAGCGTACGTGGCTGGAAGAAAATGGTTCGGATGACAGCCACGGCCGCGCGCTGTGGGCACTCGGAACAGTGCTGGGGCGCTCCCATTCGCAGGCGTTGCAGAAGATGGCCGGCTGGTTGTTTGAACAGGCGCTGCCTGCCATTCTCGCGACCACAAGCCCCCGGGCCTGGGCCTTTGCACTCATCGGTATTCATGAATACCTTCGACGTTTTGCCGGTGACCGTCACGCCGGCCAAGTCCAGGGGGAATTGTCGCAACGTTTGCTGACCTTGTACCAGCGCTGTCGCTCGGATGACTGGCGATGGTACGAAGATGGACTTACCTATTGCAACGCCGTTTTGCCGCATGCGTCCCTCATTTGCGGACAATCGGTTCAGAGCGCCGAAATGATTGATGCCGGACTTGATTCACTGGACTGGCTGAGCCAGGTACAGCGAGCCGCCAAAGGCGGGCATTTTGTCCCGATCGGGTCAAATGGTTTCTACCGGAGAGGCGGCGACCGCGCCCGATTCGATCAACAGCCCGTGGAAGGTCAGGCAATGGTGTCTGCTTGTCTCGAGGCCTTTCGAATCACCAAAGATGATCGCTGGCGCAAGGAAGCCCAACGAGCGTTTGAGTGGTTCCTTGGGCGTAACGACCTGAATCTCTCGATCTATGACCCGACTACTGGCGGATGTCGCGATGGTCTTCATCCCGACCGCTCCAACGAGAATCTCGGTGCCGAGTCCACCCTCGCCTTCCTGCAAGCCCTGTTGGAACTGCACCTGGCTGAGACCACTTTCTAGCCCGCGGAGACACATTCCCAATGAGCAACACACACCCCGAACTTCTTCGTCGCTGCAAACTCAATCCCATCTTGACAGCAGACAACTGGCCTTACCCTGTCAACAGTGTGTTCAATCCCGGCGCCACATTGTTGGCTGACGGCACAACATTACTACTGTGTCGCGTCGAGGATCGACGCGGGAAGTCTCACCTGTGCGCCGCCCGCTCAACCAACGGCGTGGACGGGTGGTTGGTTGACCAACATCCAACCTTGATCCCGGACCCCGAGCACTTTCCTGAGGAGATCTGGGGCATTGAGGATCCGCGCATCACTTACATCCCGGAACTGAGTCAGTATCTCGTAGTCTACACTGCTTTCACGCGTGATGGACCGGGCGTGGCTCTGGCTGCTACCGAAGATTTCCGCACCTTCAAGCGTTATGGCGTGATCATGCCCCCTGAAGACAAGGATGCTGCCTTGCTGCCACGCCGCATCGACGGTCGGTGGGCGCTGATTCACCGACCAGTCAGCTCCCCTCGGGCGCATATGTGGATCTCTTATTCGCCCGATCTGACGCATTGGGGCGGTCACAGGCTGATGCTTGAGGCGCGGCGAGGAGGCTGGTGGGACGCAAACAAGATCGGTCTCTCACCCCCGCCGATAGAAACCCCTAAGGGTTGGTTGGTGATTTACCACGGTGTGCGGCAGACGGCCGCAGGGGCGATCTATCGACTCGGGCTGGCGCTATTCGATCTGAGATCCCCGGAGGTGTGTCTCCGCCGCTGCAATCAATGGATCTTCGGTCCCGAGGAAGCTTACGAACTGCATGGTGACGTTGGAAATGTTGTCTTCCCTTGCGGCTACACGGTTCTGGCGGATGGCGATACCATCCATTTCTATTATGGAGCAGCCGACACGAGCATAGCTCTGGCCACAGGAAGTATCTCTGCCATGTTAGATTGGCTGGAAATTGACTTCCAAGGTTCGCGTGACCTTACCCCTGTGATTTGATCCGCTCGGCTTGCCGTGCGCTCCACCTCTCGCGAAATCGCCACGATCTGCTCCGGCGATTACATTCGTTTGGTGCTCGAGGCTCGGTCGCGAGAGGAACCAGTGCAAGGCGACCAGGCAGTTCTACAATGACTCTCTAGAGCCGGTGCAAGGCGAACCATAGCCTCATGCGGCTGTTTCAAAGTACTTGATCAGACTGTGGAAGGTTCTTGTAACGTCCGCTTCGGGGAGCTTTTTTTTACCCACAGAATTCGCAGGCGCGGGTCAAGGTGGGCGACGGCGGCGACGCTGCGTGCTGGAGATCCACTGCAGGTGCGGATGTCTATCGCGGCGGGGCAAAGCGGTCGGAGT
>JADYYF010000007.1 GCA_020853795.1 Candidatus Zixiibacteriota bacterium | reverse complement strand
TACAGAATGGCGGGCACGTCGCCGGCGGCGCGCATCTTGCGCGTTACGCTTTTGCCGGAACCATCGCGCTTCCGGGCCTCCAGATTGATCTCTTGCATGACTCTACCTCTATCAATTAATCAAATAACTTCGAAACGGACTCTTCGTGCCAGATGCGGCGGATCGCCTCGCCGAAAACGTCGGCCGTCGAAATCTCCTTGAACTTCGGCGGCAGGTGCGCCATGTCGTGGCTGATCGAATCGGTCACGACCAGTTCGGTGATCGGCGACTTCTCGATCCGCTCGATCGCATTACCCGACAGCACGCCGTGCGTGCAGCAGACGTAGATGTCGAGCGCGCCGTGATCTTTCAGCGCCTGCGCGCCGAGCACCACCGTGCCGGCGGTGTCGACGATGTCGTCCCGGATGATCACGTTCTTGCCGTTCACATCACCGATGATGTTCATCACCTCGGCTTCGTTGGCCTCCAGCCGGCGCTTGTCGATGATCGCCAGCGGACAGTGCAATTCCTTGGCGAACGCGCGCGCCATCTTGATCGACCCGACATCCGCCGAGACCGACACCAGGTTCGGCACGTTCTTGGCGCGGAAGTAATCGAGAAAGATCTTGCTGGCGTACAGGTGGTCGTGCGGGATGTCGAAGAATCCCTGCAACTGCGCCGCATGCAAGTCCATCGTGATCACCCGGTCCGCGCCGGCCGTCGTGATCAGATTCGCCACCAGCTTGGCCGTAATCGAAACGCGCGGCTGGTCTTTACGATCCTGCCGGGCGTAACCGTAGTACGGCACGACGGCGGTGATGCGTTTGGCGGAAGCGCGCCGGGCGGCGTCGATCATAATCAGAAGCTCCAGCAGGTTTTCTGCCGGGGGATTCGTCGGCTGGACGATAAACAAGTCCGAGCCGCGAATATTCTGATTGATCTGCACTCGCACCTCGCCGTCGGAGAAGCGGCGCACGTCACACTCGGTCAATGGTACGCCGGTGTACTGCGCAATCTTCTTCGCCAAGGGCAGGTTGGCGGTGCCCGAAATTATCTTCAGCGCATTCAGCATCCCGTCACCTCCGCAAAAAGAGACCTGCAAGATAACAATCGCTCCGAGGAAATCAAGGCGAAAGTGACAGTTGGCGCGGCATCGCGATTCAGGCTAAGTTGTTTGCGCGCAACGCCAACCCTCTCGCGGCGATGAATTAGGGCTTGACAGTCAGCGGGAGCTCGGGTAGTATAAAATGGCGTAACGCAAATATCATTGACGTCCATAAAGGGAAAATCATGAGCGTTGGACGGCGGAGTTGGCGATTTCATCGCAGGCTCGATCGACTTGGTCCATGCTCGGACAAAGAGGAAGGAGAGGCTGTCATGAGGCTATTTCCGAGGTCGATGCTGCTCGCGTCGATTCTGGTTGCTCTTTCGGTAGCCACAAGTTTTGCCGGAGTCGATCCGGGAATTCCCGACACGGTTTACATTGGCGGCGGACCACTGGTGGTGGGGCAGTCGCGGCCGATTGCGTTGGCGATAGCCAACGATGAGGCGGTCGCAGGATGGTCGTTGGGGTTCCTTTTGACTTCCATCGACGGTGGCTTTGCGCAGTTTGACTCGGTAGCGTATGTCGGGAGGATGACCGACCCCAGTGTTATGCCGCTCAGAGATTTCTTCTACTGCAGTTGTGAACCGAGTCCTGGAGTGTCCCCTGACATACTCGCATCTTTCGGTAGTTTCAATGGGCAAAACACACTGCCAGCTGGGACTGGAGCGATCGTCGAGCTGTACTTCACCGGGTTGTCGGCGGGTTCTATGGCTGTCGACAGCACCTACTTTCCGCCCACGAATCCTTTTGTTTTGGTCTGCTTAAGTCCTTGGTCGGAATTTGGGCCGCAATTTCAGGGAGCGGTTGTCGAAATCACGGAAGGAGATCCACCGCCAGCTATAGACGCGCCGGTGTCTATATCCGCAGTGGTTGGACAGCCAGTCAATTTCAGCGTCTTGGCAACCTCGGCCACTGCTAGTCCGGTCGCGGTATCCCTCGTCTCGTTTGTTGACTACGACAATGACAGCCAACTGCCGGCTGAATCGCCCGAGTTCGCGGAAGGCAGTCCGGCGTGGTTTCACTGGACGCCTACTCTCGAAGATATTGGGATCTGGCGTGCTTCTTTCGAAGCGTGCGATACTTCCGGGCAGTGTCAAACGACTGCAACTCTGGTTCAGGTTGTTGAGAGCGCGGTCTATCTGTTGGAGTTTTCATCAAACAGCATCACAGATGCAGCAACATCGTCCGGCATCGGAATAGCGAATTTTGATTCCGAAGCAAACTGCGAAATCTTTGTATCTGGGGCGGCCGGATTTCACAACCCGACCGAAGTGTTGTACGATGTGCTTCTCGGACCTTCGATCTCAGAACTGCAGGCAGTCGATGATGGATTGGTCAAATACGGCCTTGTAATGGGTCTCATTGACACCGACGAGTTGCCCGATCTCGCGATGATGCAGTTCGGCGCGATGGCAATCTATCGAACTCGAGTCTTGCTGAGCAACGGTGATAATACCTTTGAGGAATCGCTGGCTGGAAATGATGGCCACTTGACCCGTTCCGGTGTTCTTGTGGAGTTGAGCAACGATGCTCACCTCGACTACGCCGTGACTTGGTTCGATGGAGTTTGGATTTACACAGGCAACAGCCAAGGGGATTTTGCCTTCTGGCAGCACATCTCCACGCCGGATTCTGCTACATCGATCAACGCCGGTGATTTCAACCAGGATGGACGCAATGATCTTGCCATCGGCACCGCCTCCGGCCTGCGAGTCTATCTGGCCGACGGCACCGGCAATTTCGTCCCGAGCTTCTTCTACCCGCAAGAGAATCGTTCGCTGGAAATCGAAGTCACCAACCAGGGAAGCGACTTCAACAACGACGGGCTGCTCGATCTGTGTATCTCGACCCCCTCGGTCGGCGGCAGCCGCAGCCAGATGATGGCCTACTTCGGAAATGGAGACGGTTCCTTCACTCAGCAGGTGATCCGCGACGTCAAGGGCCAGATCTTCGGCAACTGCGTCGGCGACGTCAACGGCGATGGTGAACTGGATATTGTCTACGTAAACGGGGCGCAACGATTCGTCGTCGTGCTCTTCGGGGATGTCGGAGGAACCTTCACGAATGAGTTGCGGATCTCGACCGACCCCTATGCGCCGCGGCATGTCGCCTGCGCGGACGTCGATGTCGATGGCGATGTCGATCTGGTGGTGACAGCCGGGCGCGCTGCTGACGACCAAATCGTCACCCTCTATGGGAGTCAATTGAATCCGGCAGGCTACGCGAAACGCGTGAGCAAGATCGATGCGCGCGACAATGCGGCAGTTACGGTCACCTCGCCGAGCGGACGCGTCGTGAATGAGGTTCGCAATACGGCGCCCGCGGCGACGTTCAACGAACGCAACGCCAACCTGAACAACCGCGCTGACGCTCTGCTGACGATTGGGGCGATCGAAGCCGGCCAGTACTATGTCGATGCAAAGCCGCGTCCGGAAGCTCAGGCGGGCGAACCGTTTTCACTGGAGTATGAATTGAACGGGGTCAGGTACTCGCTCGCCTGGTCGGTCGCCATGCCGGCCGCAGGCTGCCGTTTCGGACTTCCACTCGAAGATTTCTCTCCGATTTACCCGCGACCGGGACAATTCAGCCTCGCCAATCCGCCGACTCTGCGGTGGAGCAGCGTTGGCCAGCACAATCTCGAAATCGCGTCCGATCTGCAGTTCACGAACATCGTGCACTCAACGGTGGCAACTGGTCCTGTCTATCAGGTGCCAACGCCGCTGCCGGTCGCCGACACGACGACCTACTATTGGCGGGTCAAGCCGACCGCATCCGTCGATTTCGAGTGCATCTATGTGCTCAACCTCGTGGCCGCTTCTTTAAACTGCGGCGACGTCGATGCGAGCGGTATCGTCAACATCTCTGATGGCGTCTTCGTGGTCAATTACATCTTTGGAGGCGGTCCGGCACCGCAGCCGATATCGGCCGGCGATGTTGACTGCAATGATCTGGTGACGATTTCGGATGCCGTCTATCTGATCAACTTCATCTTCGGCGGTGGTCCGGTGCCGTGCGCGGGATGTATGTAGCACCACATCGGATCCGCCCGTAAATAGCGGAAGGTCATGGTCGAAGCGGCCATGACCTTCTTCTTTGCCCGTGGAATCAGTTGTAGCTGCGCTCAGCGAAACGCAATGCCGAGGCGGAGCGGGACGAAGTGCACGCTTGGATCGCTGGTGAACAGCACGGTGTAGCGCGCCTCGAAGAAGAGAAAGCTCTTGTGGCTGAGGCTGACGTCAAAGCCCAGCCCGCCGCCGAGCCCGAAGGCCGCCTTTGACTCACCCTGCACAACGTAAGAATTGGTCTCACTGCCCTCCTGCGCCGAAATCAAGACATCCCCGCGCGAAAACATGGCGACGGTCGCACCCAGCAGCGCATACGGCGCTTCGCCGGTGCGCGAGCGGCTGAAGGTGATCTTGGCAGCGACATGGCCGGCGATGACGGTGGCCGACCCCTCCTCGGCGACGTTTTCATCCGCGCGCAACTGATTGGCACGCAGATAGCGTTCATCATCGAGCGGCATATTGCTTGCCTCGACCGAGACCACGGTGGCAATGCGGTCGGTGACCGGAACGGCAACACCCAGACCCAGGTTGATGCCGGTATTCCAGCCATCAGAGAAGCTCTTTCCAGCGACCGGGTAAGCGACACCGCCGTAGACCAGGAATTGCAGCGGGCGCGTTTGCGCCGAAGCGAAGCTAAAGCCGGCAACGACAAGCAGCAGCGCGACCCACCAATCTCTGGGTTTTGATCCAAGTTCAGCGATCATACTTCAAGTACGCGAACGCTGACGAAATGTGCAAGGCGAACTTTGCGATCAGGTGATGAGCTTCATCAGGAGATAGACACCGATCCCGAAAAGTCCGGCGCCCGGAAAGGTGAGGACCCACCCCAAGAGGATATTCAGGATCACGCGATAGTTGAGATTGCCGAACCGGTACGCCAGAGCTGTACCCATAATGGAACTCGTGGCGACGTGGGTGGTCGAAACCGGCGTGCCGGTGAGGGCCGTGATCATGATCACAGTACCTGTCGCGGCTTCGGCGGCGCATCCGTCAATCGGTTCATGGAGCTTGGTCATCTTCTTCCCCATGGTCTTGATGATTTTCCACCCGCCCACCGAGGTGCCGAGACCGATCATGAAGGCCGAGGCCAGCCGCACCCACATCGGTACGTGAAATTCGCTGATGGCGCCGGCGGAGAGCAGAGCGATGGTCATGATGCCCATAGCGTTCTGGGCGTCGTTCATGCCGTGGGTCAGCGAGACGTACGCCGCGGAGACTACCTGCAGGCGCTTGAAGAAATGGGCCGACTTGCGGTACTTGAAACGCCACGAACTCCAACTGAAGATCGTGATCAGGATCATCCCGAACAGGATTCCGGCAATCGGCGAAACGACCATGGCAAAGGCAATGCGTTTGATGCCGGGGAGAACGAGAATCGAGAGGTCGAAATTGCTGACGAACAGCGCTACGCCGATCAAACCGCCGATCAGGCCATGCGTTGACGACGAGGGCAGGCCGAAGTACCAGGTGGTGTAGCCCCACAGGATCGCGCCGACGACCGCCGCCAGCAGCATCGGCAGCGTGATCAGGTCGCTGCTCACGACACCCTTGCCGACGGTGTAGGCGACGCCGGTATGCAACAGCGCGCCGACGAAATTGAGAGTGCGGGCCATGATGATGGCGTTCCGCGGCGACAAGGCATGCGTAGCAATGGTAGTGGCGATGGCGTTGGCGGCGTCGTGGAAACCGTTAACGAAGTCGTACATGAGCGCCGCGGCAATGATCAGAATCAACAGGAGTTGATCAGACATTGTCGGCAACCATGCTCTTCAGCGTGTTGGTAGCCTCAGTACAGGCGTCGATGGCGCGTTCGAGTTCGGCGTAGACCTGGCGCAGGATGAAGAATACCGCGACGTGGCGGGTGTACTCGGTGTTGGCCATGATCAGCGATAACACGGTCTCGACCTCGGCCGTGGTCGGCGTGGCCTTGATCCGGGCCTCGAGGTTGGCGCGGTCGGCGCGAATCTCCTGGAAGCGCCGGCGCAGACCCCCGTGATAGATTTCATCGGCGCGGGTTTCGAGCTGGTCGACGGCGCGGGCATAAGGTTCGACGTGGCGGTCGCGGCGCAGGCAGCGGACGGCCTCAACGATCTGCTCGCATGCCTCACGGATGATCGCCGCCAATTCGCGCATCTCCTTGTCCGAGGACGGGATGTCGTAGACGACGTAGCGGTTGGCCGAATGATTGATGTATTTGACGATGCGGAAGACGTCGTTGGCGAATTGGCTGATCTCGATACGGCCGAATGGCGGCTGCTGGGACCGGCCGAGCAAATCCTCGATCGATTTCTCGATTTGCGTCGTGCGTGTCAGGCAATTTTCGATCGTGGTCGCCAGTTCCGGACCCCGGCGGGCGTCGGAGTTAAACAGCTCGGTCAGCCAATAGCTGGTCTCGGCTGCGGTATCGGCAATATGCTCCATGAGCCCGAAAAATTCGACATCGCGTGGCGGAAGCAGTCGAATCCGTTTCAGCTTCGCCAGCCAACCGGTGGACGGCATACAGGTTCCCTCCCCGAAAAAGTGTTCTACGCCTGGGCGGGAACATACATCATGACCGGCACGGGAACAAGCCGGAAGATGCGGCAACTGAATGGATCGACAATACTGGCGCGGCCGGCCTAATACTGGCGGCCGCCGTGGCGGACGATGGCGCCTTCGGTCATGTAAATGACATCCTCGGCGATGTTGCTGGTGTGATCGGCAATACGCTCGAGGTTGCGGGAGATCGCGAGCATCTGGATCAGCGTATCGGAATCCTCCGGCTTCTCCTGGATGCGCTGGTTGATCTTGACATACATCAGGCGGTTGATCTCGTCGATCTCGTCGTCGCCGGCGAGGACTTCACGGGCGAGCGCCGAGTCGGCATTAACCAAAGCGTCAAGCGCCTTCTGCAGCATCTTCTGCACCTTGTCGGCCATGGTGGCGTAGTCGTAAGGCGATTCGATGCGCGGCTTGTGGGCCAGCGAGATCGCGCGTTCGGCGATATTGGACGCCAGATCGCCGATACGTTCGAGATCGTTGTTGATCTTGAGGACGGCGATGATCAAACGCAGGTCGATCGCCACCGGCTGGTAAAGCGCCAGGGTCTTGAGGCAGTCCTCTTCGACTTCGACCTCCATGTCGTCGATTTCCTGGTCGGTGTCGATCACGCGCTGGGCCAGTTTTTCGTCGCGGTCGGAAACCGAGCGGACGGCGCGCTGGACGGATTCCTCCACGTAGGCGCTGAGGGCAAGCAGTTTGCGTTTGAGGCGGTCGACTTCGCGGCGCAAGTGTTCTGTCATGAGTTCGGTCTCTACTCGATCAGCCGAAACGGCCGGTGATATAGTCTTCGGTTTGTTTCTTTCCGGGTTTAGTGAAGATCATCTTGGTTTCGCCGTACTCGACGAGCGTGCCCTCATAGAAGAACGCCGTTTCATCGGAAATACGGGCCGCCTGCTGCATGTTGTGGGTGACGATCACAATCGTATAGTGGCGCTTCAGTTCGCCGATCAGGTCTTCGATCTTCGAAGTCGAGATCGGGTCGAGGGCAGAGGCCGGTTCGTCCATCAGGAGTACCTCGGGCCGAACCGCCAGCGCGCGCGCAATGCAGAGACGCTGCTGCTGGCCGCCGGAGAGCAGGTAAGCGCTGTGATCCAGTTTGTCTTTCACTTCGTCCCACAGGAACGCCGCCTTCAGGGTTTCCTCTACTGCCTGAGTAATGACCTTATTGTCCTTGATTCCGTTGACGCGCAGACCATAAGCGACGTTTTCGAAAATCGACTTCGGGAACGGGTTGGATTTCTGGAAGACCATGCCAACGCGGGTGCGCACCTGCGAGACATCGCGAATGTCGCGGTAGATGTCGACACCGTCAAGTTTGACCGATCCGCTCATGCGGGTCCCGGGGATCGTCTCGTTCATGCGGTTGAGCGTGCGCAGGAAAGTCGATTTGCCGCAGCCGGACGGACCGATAAAGGCGGTCACGCGGTGTTCTTCAATGTCGATTTCGACGTTCTTGAGCGCCTGGTGCGCGCCATAGTAGAAGTCAAGATTGCGGACTTCCATCTTGACGCGGGCGGCATCTTGCTTCTCCGGAGGCAGCACGGTATTCAACTCCTCAGGCCGCGGATTGAGATTCAAGCTATGCACTGATGCGCCTCGATCGGATCCGGGAACGGATCAAAACGGCGACCAAATTTAGGAGAAAGGTCAGCAGAAGCAACACCAAAACTGTGCCGTAGAGAATCGGCAGCGTCTTTTCGACGTCTGGCGATTGCGTCGCCATGACGTAAACGTGATATCCCAATTCCATAAATTGATCGGTCAGGTCGTTGGGCAGATACGGCAAGTAATAGGCCGCGCCCGTGAACATGATCGGCGCGACTTCCCCGGCGCCGCGGCTGACGGCCAGAATCGCACCCGTGAAAATGCCCGGCAGCGCCTGCGGCAGGATGACGCGGGCGATCGTCTGCAGCTTGGTGGCGCCGAGCGCGTAGCTGGCATCCTTCAGGTCGCGCGGTATCGCCTTGAGCGCTTCTTCCGTCGAGATAATCACGACCGGCAACGTCAGCAAGGCCAGCGTCAGCGCTGCCCAGATGATCGCCGGCTGGCCCCAGACAGGCTGCTCGGACTGCAAAATCCACGAGTCGATGCCGTTCCCGATGAAGCCGATAAAGAAGCCCAGACCGAACAGCCCGAACACGATCGACGGCACACCTGCAAGATTGTTGATCCCGATGCGAATGATGCGGGTGATCTTCGAGTCGGGACTCGTGTACTCCTGCAAATAGATCGCCGTCAGCACGCCGACCGGCACGCCCATGATCACCATCAGGATCACGAGAAAGACGGTGCCGATGATGGCCGGCAGAATACCGCCGGCTTCCAGACCCTGTTCCGGCGGACTGGAAAGAAACTCCCACGAGATCGTGCCCAAGCCACCGATGGCGATATTGCCGAGAATGATGGCCAGCATGATGACGATGATCAGTGTCGCCAGAAAGGTCAGGCCGCGCGGGATATAGCCGCGGGTTTTCGGCGCAAAGTGGAGCGGCGAGGAGAACTGCCCGGCCGATGGTTGCGGCAACGCGGTTTGACTCATCGCGTCCGTCCCTGGAAGCGGGCCTTGAGGCGGTTCAGCACGATGTCACCGCCCAGATTTACAAGGAATGTGAAGACGAACAATAATGTGCCGATCAGAAAGAGCACGTTGTAGTGCGGACTGCCGAAGACGACTTCGGCCAGTTCGGCGGCAATCGTCGCCGACAGTGTGCGGATTGACTCGGTGAAACTGCCGGAAAGAATTGCGGCGTTGCCGGAAGCCATGAGTACGATCATCGTCTCGCCGATTGCGCGGCCGAAACCGAGCACGATGCCGGCGGCAATGCCGGGCATAGCGGCAGGTAACACCATCGTAAAGGAGACCTGCCACGGATTGGCGCCGAGCGCGCGGGCGGCATCACGCAGGCTGCCGGGCACCGAATTCATCGCGTCTTCCGCTACGGTGAAGATGATTGGGACGATAGCCAGCCCGAGAGCGATACCGGCGTTCAGCGCATTGAGCCGGTATGTCAGCCCAAACGAATCTTGCAGGATCGTGGCCAGCACGATCAACGCGAAGAAACCCAGCACGACCGAGGGGATTCCCGCCAACAACTCGATCACCGGTTTGATGACTTCACGCAGACGCTTGGAAGCGAACTCCGACGAATAGATCGCCGCGCCGACACCCAGTGGCACGGCAAACAGCATTGCGATCAAAGCTGCCTTCAACGTGCCGACAAACAGCGGCACCAGCGAATACTTCGGTACCGTCGAGTTGGGCTGCCACGAGTACCGGGCCTCCTGCCCTTCCTTCCAGACTTGCGGCTTGATCATCTTTTCGATGGTGACTTCCTCGTGCACCGTCGCATCGGTAAAAATCGGAATCGATTCCTTGAAGATGAAGATGAAGATCAGCGCGATGCCGATGAGCGCCGCGAAGGCATTAACGGCGATGAATTTCTCGCCGAGCTTTTCCCGCCACTTCGACTTTGGTTTGAAATTGTACTTCAGATCCATCCGCGGCTGCTTTCGTCCGTCCCCGGTCTACTTAATCATGTTCGCGGCCGCCGCTTCGGCGTGGAGCGGGATGTAGTCGACCAGTTCGGCCACCTTCTGGCCCTCCGGCGAGAGTGCCCAATTGATGAAGTCCTTCGTTTCGCCGGTGGGAACGCCGCGCGTGAAGAAGTAGAGTTCCCGCGAGATCGGATAGGAGCCGTTGGAAACCGCTTCACTCTCCGGCTGAACCGCTGCCGTGGTATCATTGATCTTGACGCCGGCATGCTTGACCGTGGTCGCCCAGGCGATACCGCCGTAGCCGATACCGTTAGGATCCTTGGTGATGGCATTCACGACGGATGCCGTGCCCGGCAAAGTCTGACATCGCTCCGAGTAGTCTTCATCCTTGAGGACATGCTCGCGGAAATAGACGTAGGTGCCGGAGTTGTTTTCGCGGCCGTACAAGACAATGGGGGCATCCTTGCCGCCGAGATTCTTCCAATTGGTGACCTCGCCGGTGTAGACGGCTTTGAGCTGCGCCAGCGTCAATTCATTGACCGGATTGCTGTTGTGCAGGAAGATGGCGATGCCGTCCAGACAGATGGAGTAGCGTTTGACATCGATCCCCTTGCTCTTGGCAAGGCTGTACTCGGCCGGTTTCATGTCGCGCGAGGCCATGCAGATATCGGTCGAATTGTTGAGCAGCGCCGCGATCCCGGTCCCCGAGCCGCCGCCGGAAACCTGGATTACACTCTTGGGGAACTTCTTCATGTATTCTTCCGCCAATCTCTGGCCAAGACGCACCATCGTGTCGGAACCTTTGATGGTGATATTGCCGGCCAGCGCCGGAACGGCGACAGTGGCGGCGGCCAGGGCGGCGACAATCAGTCTTCTCATTCAGCTCTCCTCCAGCAATTGGGTGGCAGGCCCGCATCCCGGTCGGTACAAAGTCCGACCTGTCTCATCAAGCAACCGGACGAATAGGATGATCGTGTTAGTTAATTGTTAGGATTGTGTTAGGACGGCCGGCGGGCCACAATCAATTGCGGCTGAGACTGATCGTAAATGTACTACCTTGTCCGAGTTCGCTCTGGACGGTTACATTACCGCCGTGGGCGAGGACAATGTGTTTGACGATGGCGAGTCCGAGGCCGGTTCCACCTTGTTCGCGGCTGCGGGCGCGATCGACGCGGTAGAAGCGCTCGAACAGCCGGGGCAGATGTTCCTTAGCGATGCCGCTTCCCTGATCACGCACCGCGATGGTAACAAGACGATCGTTGACGGCGCCGGTGACCGCAACCTCGGTGCCGGGATCACTGTACTTGATGGCATTGTCGATCAGGTTGACCAGCGCCTGTTCCAGCAGCGGCGGGTTGATCCGCGCCCGCAGCGTGGCGGTTTCATTGGCACGAATACTGACACCTTTGGTGCGTGCCTGCGGTTCACAGGCGGCAATGGCAGCCTTGATGACTTCGCCGATGTTACCGAGTTCGAGCGGAATCTCGCCGCGTTCCGATTCTTGTTCGATGCGCGAAAGTCGCAGCAGGTCTTCGATGATGGCGTGGAGACGATTGGACTGGCGCGCGATGATATCGAGAAAGCGGCGGCGTTCCTCGGTGCTCATGGACTCGTTGTCAATCAGGGTCTCGACGAAACCTTTGATCGAAGTGATCGGGGTTTTCAGTTCGTGCGAGACATTGGCGACAAAGTCGCGACGGACGCTCTCCAGCTTGCGCAGCCGGGTGACATCATTGAGTACGACCAACGCGCCGAGATTCTCGCCGCCGGGATCGCGCAGCAGCGTGCCGTGCGCCTGGAGATAGCGGCCGTTGCCGGCAATGTCGCCGATAGCGATGTCGCCCTCGACCGGTTCGCCGACCGTGAAGGTTTTGGCAACCAGCCGCTGCAGATCGTTGTTGCGGGTGAGCTCGAGGATGGTGCGGCCGATGGCATCGTCAGCCTTCAGACCGAGCAAGTTTGCGGCCGCGGCGTTAAGACTCATCACCCGCTGGTCGGCGTCGATCGCGATCACGCCCTCAATCATGCTCGAAACAATCGCCTGCTGTTCAATCCGCTGGCGCTGCGCGCTCCGGAAACGCTCGTCCAGTTGCCCCGCCATGAGATTCATTGACTCGGAAACTCCTGCCATTTCCTCGAACTCCGATTCGGGCAGGCGGTTGTCGAGGTCTCCTTGCGCGATACGTTCGGCTGCGGCCTTGATGTCCTGCAACGGGCGGCTGATTCGGCGCGCCACGAGCAGGCTGAACAGGGCGGCGAGGGCCGCGACAATCAGCGCGCCGATCCCCAGGCGAAGGTAGATGGCGGTCAGCGCATCCTTGACTGCCGATTGGGAAATCCCGACACGGACCACCGCGACAATCTGATGGCCCGCGAGCACCGGCAGCGCGACGAAATTCATTTCTTCAGCGAAGCGCGCATTATAGCGCTCGGACACCCCTGGCTGCCCGGACAACGCGGTCACAATCTCGGGTCGACTCGATTGATTGTCGATGCTGCGGGGAGTGTCGCGCGAATCAGCAATGACTTCGCCATTGGGCAGGATCGCAGTGACGACCATGGCGGAATCCAGTGCAATCGTCTTGCAGAGCGAATCGGCACCGGCGTAGTCTTGCGCAACGAGACGTGGCGCGAGAATGATCGTCAGCAACTGCGCGTGCGCGTGAAGGTCGTAAGCCGCGCGCTGCTCGTAATATTTGCCCAAGGCGCGGTGGGCGTACCAACTGACCGCAATCAGACTGACCGCTGTGAGGAGAAGAAATGCTGGATAAATCTGCCAGAGCAGCCGCTTACGGCGCACCGCTACTCCCGAAATTTGTAACCCACGCCTCGAACCGTCTCAATGTACTGGCCTGCCTCCCCGAGTTTCTTCCGCAGACCCACTATTTGTACGTCGACCGACCGATCGGTGACAATGGTTTCATCGCCGCGAATCTCGTTGACGATCTGGTAGCGCGAGAACACCCAGCCGGGATGACGCGCCAACAACTGCAGAATCTGGAATTCGGTGAAGGTGAGGTCGACCGCTTGGCCGGCAACCAACACCTCGTGACGGCCGGGATGGATGATGATATCGTGCGCCTGGACTGTGGCCGTCGACTTGTCGGCCGCCCGCGCCTTGCGCCGCAGTAACGCGCGGACGCGGGCAATCAGGATCTTCGGACTAAACGGCTTGGTGAGATAGTCGTCGGCGCCAACCTCGAGTCCGGTGATCACGTCGCTTTCCTCGCCCTTGGCGGTGAGCATGATGATCGGGATGTGCTGCGTCTTGGAATCGGCCTTGAGCAGTTTGCAGACTTCCAGACCATCAAGACCGGGTAGCATGAGATCCAGCACGATCAGGCCGGGCAGATTCGCGCGTGCGGACTTAAGTCCGGCTTCACCGGAAGCGGCGCCGGAAACGCGGTAACCTTCTTTGCCGAGGTTGTAGCTGATCAGTTCGAGAATATCGGCCTCGTCTTCGATCACGAGGATACTGTCTTTGGCCATGGATTTTCTTTCTACGCCTTCAGGTTCGATCTTAACAGATTTACGTCGCCAAAACAAAAGGTATGATTTGCAGTCGACATTAATTTTCGGTTAGCGCTGTGATCGGATTGAATTAGCGGGACTGCAGTTCAGCAGATGCGCGGCAGCTGCTCGCCGGAAAGCATGTCCACAATCCGGGTCGCGCCGATCAGGCTGGTCATGGTAACGAGACCGGGATCAGCGGTCGTGACTTGCCCGATCAATGCGGGTGCGTAGTCGGTACCGAAAGTCGCCAGCCGTTCCAGCGCGGCGGCTGCGTGCGCCTGCGGTACGATCGCGATAAAGCGGCCTTCGTTGGCCACGTGCAGCGGATCAAGTCCGAGGATTTCGCAAGCGGCTCGCACCGGCGGCGTCACTGCGATGGCGTGCTCATCGATCTGGATGCCAAGCTGTGCTGTCTGCGCCAGCTCCACCAGTGCGCTGGCCAGACCGCCGCGGGTAAGATCGCGCAAACAATGGATCTCGATACCGGCATTCAGCAAAGCGGCAACTTCACGGTGCAACGGCGCGCAGTCGCTGGCGATCGCCGTCTCGAACTGCAGGTTCTCGCGCTGAGTCATGATCGCGATACCGTGACGTCCAATGTCACCCGAAAGAATGATTGCGTCGCCGGCGCGAATAGAAGCGGGCGCGATCTGCTGCTGATACTCGATGATGCCGATGCCGGCGGTGTTGATGTAGAGGCCGTCGCCCTTGCCGCGCTCGACGACCTTGGTGTCGCCGGTGACGATGATCACACCGGCGGCCGTCGCGGTACTACCAATCGACCGCATGATGCCTTGGAGTCTTTCCATCGCGAAGCCTTCCTCGATGATTAGCCCCAGGCTCAGAAACAACGGTCGCGCACCCGCCATGGCCAGGTCGTTGACCGTGCCGCAGACGGCTAACTTGCCGATATCGCCGCCGTTGAAGACGAGCGGTCGCACCACAAACGAATCGGTCGTGAAGGCGAAGCGCTGCCCGCCGACCTCGATTACCGCCGAATCGTGGCGCGACTGCAGCGTCGCATTGTCGATCGCCGGCGTGATCACCTGTTCGAGCAACTGCTGCATCAGACGGCCGCCGCCGCCATGGGCCAGCAGCACCTGCTCATGGTTGGCCAGCGGGAGCGGACAATTCAGATGGAACTCTGGATCGGTCATATTTTTCTCATTTGCTCGCGATGCGGCCGCGATAGCGGAAGTAGGCAGCGCATGCGCCCTCGCTGGAAACCATGGTTGCGCCCAGCGGTTGTTCCGGTGTACAGCGCGTACCGAACGCCGGGCATTCGTGCGGCTTCTTGATGCCCTGCAGGACCAAGCCGCTGATACATTCCGTTTCGCGGGCAACCGCTGCGGTTGCAATCGCAAAACGCTGTTCCGCATCATAGCTTCTGTATTTCTCACGCAAGCGCAGTCCGCTGCGCGGAATCACGCCGATGCCGCGCCAGTTGCGGTCGGCAATCTCAAAGACCTCGCGCAGTAGCTGTTGGGCCGGCTGGTTTCCCCCCTGGCTGACCGCGCGGGCATACTGGTTCTCGACGTCACTGCGGCCGGCTTCAAGCTGGCGTACACACATCAGAATGCCTTCCAGTAGGTCAATCGGCTCGAAACCGGTGACAACAATCGGGACGCGAAACCGGCGGGCGATCGGCTCGTACTCCCAGAAGCCCATCACGGTGCAAACGTGGCCCGCCGCGAGAAAACCCTGCACGCGATTGTGCGGCGCACTCAGGATCGCGATCATCGCGGGCGGCACAGTAACCTGCGAGACAAGAATGGAGAAATTGTCAAGCCGTTCCTGCGCGGCGGCATATACGGCCATAGCATTCGCCGGCGCGGTGGTTTCAAAACCGACGCCAAAGAAGACTACCTGGCGGTCCGGATTGGCGCGGGCGATAGCGACGGCGTCGGTCGGCGAGTAGACGATGCGCACGTCACCGCTCTGCGCCTTGACGCGCAGCAGGTCGACCGCGCTGCCGGGTACGCGGAGCATATCGCCGAATGAGCAGAATATCACTTCCGGCCGGGCGGCAATCGTGCACGCCGCATCCAGCGTCTCCACCGGCGTCACGCAGACCGGACAACCCGGCCCGTGCACCAGCGTGATCTCGGGCGGCAACAGTTGGTCGAGTCCGAATTTGACGATGGCGTGGGTCTGACCACCGCAGATTTCCATGATCGTCCACGACCGCTTCGTGATGCGCCGGATTTCTTCGGCCAACGCGCGCGCGGCGGCGGCATCGCGGTATTCATCTATATACTTCACGCTGATTCCGCCTGGTCCTTCTCGATCTCGCCGATCTCGCGCAGGTACTCGAAGACACGGGCGGCTTCGGCGTCATCAATCACATTGAGAGCAAAGCCGACATGGACGATGACATAGTCGCCGACCTTGGCCTCGGGGACATAGCAAAGATTGACGTCTTTGACGACGCCGCCGAAGTCCACCTTGCCGGGCCGCATTAGCGACTCGGTCGGGTCAACGGCGATGATCTTTCCCGGAACGGCGAGACACATCCTACATTTCCTTCCGCAGAGCGCGGGCGGCGGCAATGATTTGCCCCAACGCAATCCCGCCGTCATTTGGCGGTACCCGCTGGTGGCGATACACCGCAAAACCGGATTCCTCCAGCCGCCGAATCGCCCGCTCCGCAAGATACGTATTTTGGAAACATCCGCCAGTCAGAGCCACGCGATCGCAGCCGACAGTCCTTGCGGTCGTCACGATCATCTCGACCAGCGTGTTGTGAAAACGAGCGGCGATGGTTGCGGCCGCAACGCCCTTGTCACGATCAACCAGCAGTGCCCTAAGCATCGGCCGCCAGTCGATCTCACGTCCAGTTTCGTGCTCATCGACTGTGAATTCATACCTCTCGTCAGACCGAAGGACGCCGATCGCGAATTCCAACTGCATTCCCCCCTCACCCTCATAACAGTTGCTCTGCACCAGGCTAAGCAGAAAAGCCACCCCGTCGAAGAGCCGCCCTGCGCTGGTGGTCTGGGGCGAGTTTAGTCCAGAGCGCAACATCTGGTCGATCGCGCGCATCTCCGCCTCAGTGAAGCAGTCGGCGGCGAGATATTGCTCCCAACCGGAGCCGTTAAACGTCGCATCCAGCATCCCGGCGGCCGAGCGGCGCGGTTCGCGCACCGCTGCCTCCCCGCCCGGAAGTTGAAACGGTCGCAGCCACGCCGAACGGGTGAAACCCGCGTCGTCAATGAGCAAAAACTCTCCGCCCCAGACGGTGCCATCCACGCCGTAACCGGTGCCGTCCCAGGAGACCGCCAGTACCGGCGGCTCGACCTCGTTCTCTGCCATGCACGCGAGTGCATGAGCGTAATGATGCTGCACCGGCACCGTCGCCAATCCCGATTTCGCCGCAAACTGTGTCGAAAGATAGTCCGGGTGCAAGTCGGCAGCCAGCGCGATCGGTGTATGCTCGTACAACTTGGACAAGTCGCTCAGCACCGACACAAAGGCGCGGTATGATTGCACCGTCTCGAGATCGCCGACATGTTGACTCAGGAAGACATTGTGGTCGTTGGCAATTGCAACGCAGTTTTTCAGATGTCCACCGACGGCGGCCAGAGGCGGCAGTGACTCTTGGACCCGCACCGGCAGGGGCGCATAGCCGCGGGCACGCCGCATAATCTGCGGCCGCCCGGCGACGGCGCGGACGATCGAATCATCAACGTGGCGCCTGATCGGACGATTGTGGACCAGAAACAGATCGGCAATGCCGCGCAGGCGCTCCCGCGCATCATGTTCATCGATACAAATCGGCTCCTCCGAGAGATTGCCGCTCGTGGCCACCAGCGGCCGGTCGACAGAGCGCAAGAGCAGATGGTGCAGCGGCGTGTACGGCAGCATGACACCGAGATACGGGTTGCGCGGCGCAACCGCCGGGGCAATCGCCGTCGGGATGCGCTTTCTGACCAACACAATTGGCGATTCGACCGCAGCGATCAAGCGGCGCTCACGTTCTTCCAGCTCGCACTCCTGTTCGAGATGTGCCAGATCGCCGAACATCACGGCCAGCGGCTTGTCGCCGCGCCGTTTGCGGCGGCGCAACTCGGTGACCGCAGCGCCTGACGTTGCGTCTGTCATCAAATGGAATCCGCCAAGCCCCTTGACCGCGACGATCTGTCCGGCGCGCAGGGCATCCGCAGCGGCCTCGAGCGCCTCATCCCGCGTCGCGACGACCGCGCCGGCGGGCGTCCACAGCGCCAATTGCGGGCCGCAGTCGGGACAGGCGTTCGGCTGGGCGTGGAAGCGGCGATTCGTGGGGTCTTCATATTCGGCGCGGCAGCGTTCACACATCGGGAAGATCTTCATCGTCGTATTGGCGCGATCGTACGGCAGACTCTCGATGATCGAATAGCGCGGACCGCAATTGGTGCAATTCGTGAATGGGTAGCGATAGCGGCGGTCGGTCGGAGTCATCACGTCCCGTAAACAATCGGGGCAGGTCGCCAGATCGGGGAGAACGAGCGCGGACTTGGGGCCGCCGTCGTCGCTGTGGAGAATCTGGAAGTCGCGGTAACCCACAGCATCGAGATAACAAGCCTCGACGCTGTTCAGAAAGGCGCGCGGCGGAAGCTCTGTCTGCAAACGCCGGCGGAATTCCTCCAGGGTTGCTTCGTTGCCCTCAACTTCGATAACCACG
>JADYYF010000006.1 GCA_020853795.1 Candidatus Zixiibacteriota bacterium | reverse complement strand
CTCAGATCGGGTTCGATCCCTATGCCGACTACCGGAACGCCTCGATCGGGACCTCGTACGTGTTCTATACCAATCGCAAATGGTTGGATAGACTGGTCCCCAACACCTATGAATTTCGCCGCTGGAACTTCGACGGCGATCTCAAGACACAACAGCACTTTTTGGGAATTGATGCCGAGACCCGCGTCGCGCAGACCAACTTCGGCATCGGCTACAGCAATCAGGCTGAGAAATTTGCCGGTGTCGAATTCAATCATCTCTGGCGAGTCAATGTCTACTTCAACTCGACACCGTTCGATTGGCTTTCGTTGTATGCGAGTGCCTCGCAGGGCGAGGGCATTGCCCGCTTCGCCGTCGAGAAGGGGCAGGAGACCTATATCAACGTGGGGGCCACCCTTAAGCCCATGGATCAGTTGAACATTCAACCTTACTTCGACTACGCCCACAGCGATGATGCCGAGACCGATGCCGAGTTCTTCAAGGGTTATATCGCGCGGACGCGGTTCCAATATCAATTCAACCGGGAGCTGTCGGCGCGACTGGTGGTCCAGTACGACGACTTCGAACGGCGTTGGGAGGTTGATCCTTTGTTGACCTACCGCCTCAGCCCGTTCTCAGTCTTCTATGCCGGTTCGACCTACAACTACGATGAACTGCGTGCCGGTCCGAATGATCCGCGCCGCTGGACGCTGTCGTCGCGGCAGTTCTTTATGAAGTTGCAGTACCTGTTCCAGTCGTAAGACGCCGGAACTACGCGCGCTGAGCGTGCAGGATATAGCAGAGCGGTAACTTGAGCGGCTGCTCCTCAAGATGGGCGAAGACCTCGCTGATGTCGTGCGAGTACTCCGTCAGAGTGCGGATCACCAGGCCGTTGTCCGCTAACCCGCCAAAGATCTTCATGAAGCTCTGCGCGAACCAATGGCTGACATGGGACTGATACTGCTGCTTGCCGTAATAATCCATGCCGGCCTCATCCGATAATGGTTTTTCGTTGAAGTAGTGATTGACGACTTTCAACGGCTCCAACTTGTTCTCGGGATCAAGGACTTCAAGGAACGGGTGCATCTCGTAGATCACCAGATCGCCGCCGTCTTTCAGTAGGCGAGCCGCCACACCAAAGAACTCCTGCAGGTCGGGCAGCCAGCCGAGCGTGCCGATTGAGATGAAGACCAGGTCGAATTGCCGGTCGTAGGAATCTGGGATGTCATAAACGTCAGTGCGGACGAAACTGACCGGCAGCTTCGCAATCTCGGCCAGCACCTGCGCCTCGGCAATGAATTCATCGCTTATGTCGAAACCAACCCCCGATCCGGCCCCAAGATTGATTAGCGACAGCGTCTCGCGGCCGTTGTTGCACGATAGCTGCGCCACCGCTTTTCCGGACAGGCCGATCTCCTGCAGCTTGGCTGTGATGACCTCATCGAGACAGCTGTACCCTGGCTGCTGAAACAGCTTGCGGAACTTGCCCGCTTGCGCTACGAAGTGCCTCTCGGCCGCCTGATTCCAGGCAATGCGGTTATCCTCGGCCAACCGCCGGCGCTCGCTGCTGTCCACTCCTGCTCCTCGGATTTATTTCAGATCAGCCAGATACATGGCGTTGATCGACTCGTTGCTGCCGGTCACAAGTCGGCGATGGTAGTCGATCTGGCCCAGATGATAGCCGAAGTGGCCGACAAGGTGGATCAGAAAGCGCCCGATCGTGAACGTCATCCCGGCTAACTCGACCGGATACGGCTTTTCCAGGTCAAAGTCGTTGATCGCGCTGAGTCCGTCGTCGACTGAAGCCAGCGCGACGTCGATCCGCCGCTCCAACTCCGCCCGCGTTACCGGCGGTCCGCCGAATTCCTCTTCGCGGCTGCGGACATAGCCGTTATCCCCGATCACGGTTCCGATGAAATGACTGAGACCCCCGGTCAGATGCCGGGCCAGTGAGCCGGCGGAGTTATTCACGCCGCTCGACACCTTCCAGATGTCGGCTTCGTTCGGGTAAGCGCGCAGCTCGCGCCGCAACGCCTCCAAATCCCGCGTCAGGATTCGATGAATTGAAGAGATTGTTACCATATGGCGAGTAAGGTAGTCCATTTCCGTGATTGCGCAAGTGACAACGTGGCCGGCCGGCATCTCCGCCGGCGGCGAACCCACGCTCGTGGTGGTTCAGCCAGTTCCCGGTCTCGACTATGACAACGGTATCCGGGCGCCGTAGTTCTCGAGCCAGCGCTCAAAGGTCTGCAATTCCGGATTCAAAGAGCGTGAGAACTCCAGATCGCGCGCCCCGCAAAAATCAGATTCGAAATCTCGCTTGAACTGGAACATGTTGCCCAAATCGTCGGCGCCAGGGAAGCCGAAATTGCGGTAGGTTTCCGGATCGACGGCGTTGTAAGCGATCTCCTTGCCGATCGCCTTGGTCATCAGCTTCGCCATCTGCTCGCCGGTCACGTGGTCGCCGGCGATGCCGACCGTCTTGCCGATAAACTTCCCGCCGCGTTTGAAAATCCCCAGTGCGCACTTGCCGATGTCTTCGGCGCTAATGCCGGGCAGTTTCTTGTCGCCCATCGGCATCGTAATCGCATACTTACCCGGCGCGGTCTCCTTGGGGCCCATGCCGAAGTAGATGAAGTTCTCCCAATAGAACGACGTCAGCAAGTAAGTCGTCGGCACGCCCGCCTCGGCGAACGCTTTGTCCGCCTCGCCCTTGCCGTCAAAGTGCGGCACCTTGTACTTGCCGTGCAACGTCGGCAAGCGATTGTCGGTCAGCGGCACCCATTTGCGCGTGTCCTCCAACGTCGACCAGATGACATGCTTCACACCGGCAGCCTTGGCCGCCTGCGCCATCGCGCGCGCATGCTCCATTTCTTTTTCGGGTGAGAAGTGATCCCAGAAGAACGTCACGCAGAACGCGCCATACGCGCCGGCGAAAGCCCGCTTCAAGCTCTCGACGTCGTCAACGTTGGCCGCAACCACTTCCGCGCCCAGCCGTGCCAGTTCCTTGGCCTTGTCCGAATTGACATCGCGCGTCAGTGCCCGCGCGGCGAATTCCCCCGACTTGTCATTCAAAATGGCGCGCACCAAACCGCTGCCCTGAGCGCCGGTCGCGCCGACAACCGCTATGATTTTCTTTGTAGCCACCGCAATCTCCTGTGTCGTAAGTTCCGAATGTATATCAGAGACCTATTTTATCTCTGCTGTGGCTTAAACACCTGTGAGGGGTGAACTGTTCCCGCGCCGGCGCGGTGTGTTTTCGGTCACATCCGGTGGAAACGGACGGTCAACTTTGGCGTTTAGGCGTGATGCTTGTGGAGGAAATTCTCGGCCGATTGTTTGGTAGAGTGGCGGCGGCTCTTCAGGCGTTTCTTGACGAAAGCAACGACCGCGGGTTTGTCCGCCACCAGGGAGTAGATCTCGTCAAAAATTCTGACGGCTTCGCATAGCGCGATCTGGCGGCACTCGGCGGTCTTGTATCTGGCCGTCTCGACCGTCAAAATGCGCTGCGCAATCCGGTCGGCCAAATCGGGACGGGCGACCGCGATCCGGCGTGCAGCTTTGATCAGATTGGCGGCGGTGATCAGCACCGGGCCCTTTAGCGGCGCGAAGTACTTCTCGAAAATCGGATCAAACTTCCGGTCGCTGTCAACCTGTGCCAGCTGCGAGATGATCTCGATGGCGCCCCACTTCAGGATCGTCTTGTCGCTATTCAAGTTGGCCGCAAACTCGTCAAAATGCGGGTACAGCACTTCCGGCGAGTGCGCGGCCAGGTAGCGCAGCACCTTGTCGCAGCCATACTTGATCGTCGCTTTCGATTCGTCCAACCCCGCGATCGCCTTGGCCAGGCACTCGGGATCGCGAATCGCCAGCGCGGCAACCTTTGCCGGATCGAAATCCTTCTTGCAGACTTCTTTGTAGGCAGCCAATTCGGCCATAGTTCACCATTGCGACGGATTGTACTAACATATTGTCGCATTACGACGGAAGATGCAATCAGATTTTGGATAAAAATGACGATGATGACGGTCTATTCGCGGGAGAAGCCGATTCGTTTTGCCTGCGCCGGCGGCGGCGTCATCCACATGTACCCCACCGGAAGGGTGGGTGTTTTTTGGCTTGCTGCGAGTTCAGAATCTCTTGATGATCAAGGGAATGGATAGGCGGGGGTACCGGTTTGGGCGACCATATCCTTGATCGACCATTTGGCGCAGACATTGGGTTCGAACAGGGCGGCATCGTTGAGGTCGGCGAAGAGCGCGTTCAGATTATCCCCCTGAATCTCGGTGTCGTCGATGAACACTTGCCTTGATGCGAAATGCATGGAGTGGAGGTAGGTAAGAACGTGGGGGGGCAGGTGGGCGGTACGTCAAAGTTGCAGGAGGAGCATTGCCGCGTAGAAAGCTATAGAGTCTCCATCCTATGGGTGGGGTATAACAGCCAAAGGTACGCGTGAGTTCAGTAGACCACGCGGTGCGGTGGGAATCTCATGACTTGCGGAGAGCTTCGTGGGACGTTATGATCAAGGGGGACGCGAAACCGAGTCACTTGAGATTCTTGTCAAGACACTCGTTACACATCTTGTCAACGATCTTGATGAAGCGATTGCTCCGTGGCACATGTAGGTACTCTATCTTCTGAATCCCCTTCTCCAACTCGCCTGCTTCTCGATATAGCTCCTTAAGCATCGGTTCCTTCACACGCCAATCGCCGCTCATCTGCTTAATAAGTAACTCACTATCGGAGTGAATCCGGATGTGCCATCGAGTGAACTCAATCACGCGGTCTAGAGCCATGATTAGCGCCTTGTACTCCGCTTGATTATTCGTAATGTCACCGAAGTACTGTGCATCACTACAGATAATGTCATCCTTCAGCACAAAGATGAATGCTCCAGACCCTTTACCGGGATTGTTCCGAGAAGCACCATCGGTGTAGATATCGAGCACGTCTGATTTCTTGACCGGATTTGCGTCTCTATCGATTCTTGTGTTGTCAGTCAATGGGGACCTTTCTCGGAGCTGCGACGAGTGCTACGGAGAGAAATCGCGCCAATCCATTATCGCGTCTTATGTTTGTCAAATCCAATAACGAACGCTGTAAGCGCATTGATGTCGGGGCACATTGCTACAATGTCTCTTAGCATTTCCTCAGTATAACGGCGGAACGGTGGACGAGTTTTCAGTACACTGCAGAGGACTTCTTCTTCAGCGACATCTGGGCCGAGAGATTCTCGCGCAGCGAAGTAAGAGGCCATCATGGTTTTCTTTGTAATGTATCCACTTCCCAGAAAGCGCAACAAGATGATGGCTGCTACAACGATGCCGAAAACTACCAGGATGGTGCTCATTCAACTCACCTGAACCCCTCGATCAAACGAATCTAGTCTATCAACAATTCCCGATTTGAACTGCGCAGGAATGCACACCTACCGTTCGCTCTAGAGCCTCTAGAATGCGGCTCGACTTCTGTGGTGCGACACGAGGCGCACTCTCGTGCGCCGCGTATGTGAGATCCGGACTATCGCCCTACTTCTTCTTTGCCACTTTTTTCGCGGCCGGACGCTTGGCGGCGACCTTCAAGCGCGTGGTCGCCGGCTGCTTCATGCCGTAGGTCGCGATAAACTGATCAGTCGCCTTGCGGGCATCGTCG